>CBFHCJ010000392.1:0-6607 GCA_965654005.1 uncultured Streptomyces sp.
GTGGGCGCACCCGGGCGACGGCCCGCGCGTGGGCGAGCGCCTGGGTGCCGGAGCCGAGGATGCCGAGTTCCGTGCTGTCGGCGGTGGCGAGGACGTCGAAGGCGACGGCGCTGGCGGCTGCGGTGCGCAACGTGGTCACCGCCGTGCCGTCCAGGACCGCGACCAGTTGTCCGGTCACCGGGTCGAGGGCGTTGATCACCGCGTGGATCGTCGGCAGCCCGGCGGCCCTGTTGCCCGGGTTGACACTGCCGACCTTCGCCACGGGCCCGGTGTCGGCGGACAGCCGTGCCAGGTAGGCGAAGACGACGCTGTCGTCGAAGCGGCCGGGATGCATGATCTTGCCGGGGAGTTCGGCTGTTCCGTCCCCGAGCGCGGTGAAGGCGACGCGCTGGGACTGGATCGCCCGGTCGGTGTCCAGCAGGGCCAGGACCCGCTCGCCGGAGAGGTGGAGGACGTCGTCGGTCATTCCTTGATTGTTTCCGGGATCCGGGCGGGCGTCACCCCGGACCACGGGCGCGGCTGCCGGCGCTTTTGGAACGCCGGCACCGGCGGGCCGCCGCGCACCCCTCTCCCGCTTGGTGCGCTGGGCGCGGGTTGTTGGAGAGCAGCCGCACGGATCGTACGTCGAGGTCGTGCGGGATCTCCGCCGCGACGCCGTGGTCGCGCGCGGCTTGCCGAGGCCGACGCGCTCCTCGACGGCATCGAGCTGCGGGGCGAGTGGAGGAGATCCGGGCCCACCCCCCTCACCGCGCAGTCTGAGACTCCTGCCCGGCCCGGCTAGGAAGCCGTTCTGCCGAGATCCAGCCGCCCGACGCGGGCCACGTTCCGGCGGTCCTCGGCGTCCTCGCTGGCCTTGCCCGCGAACCAGGCGTCGAGGATCTCCTTCAGCAGGGGCTCGGACGTCATCCGCAGGCTCAGCGCCAGCACGTTGGCGTCGTTCCAGCGGCGTGCGCCGTCCGCCGTGTACGCGTCCGTGCACAGGGCCGCCCGTACTCCCGGCACCTTGTTCGCGGCGATCGACGCGCCCGTGCCGGTCCAGCAGCAGACGACCGCCTGGTCGGACGTTCCATCGGCGACGTCGCGGGCCGCCGCCTCCGAGCACGCCGCCCACTGCGGGTCGTCCCCGGGGCGCAGCGCCCCGTGCGTCAGCACCTCGTGACCGCGGCCGCGCAGCTCCTCGACGAGGCTGCGGGCCACGGGTTCGTCCATGTCCGAGGAAACGGAGATCCGCATGGGTCGGAGAGTACTCGCTCGCGGGCGAGCGGGTACACGGGGGCCGTTCATGACACGGGCCGACAGGGGCCGGGGCAGGAGCCGGAGCAGGAAGGAGCCGGACGTGGGTGGCGGCGATCGGCTGCGGGAGTACCGCGGCAACGTGACTTCGAGCGGACCGGCGAGCCCCGGGACGAGACGGCGTCCTCCGCGGGGGGCCCGTCGCCGCCGGCCGAGCACGGCGAGAGCGTCGCGTTCTCGCACGGCCGCACCGACTTCTCCCGGCTCCAGCAGCGCACGGGGGCTGACCCGGCGCCGGGACATCGAGGCGAGTGGTGTCGCCGTGACGTACTACGTCTTCGACCTGCTGCGGCAGGACGGAGCGGACACCCGGCGGCTGCCTCTGCGCACCCGCAAGTCGATGCTGCGCCCCTCCCAGCCACGGGGACGCCGCCGCCAATGGGCAGCGCGGAGCACGCCGACGGCTGCGGGGGAACGGTCGCGGAGCGGATGGGTGAACGGGCGGTGGGATCGGCGTGGGGCCCGGTATCAGGTGAAGGGGGTGCGAGGTCGCCCGACGGCGCGTGTGACCGCACGCGTCCGGGGCGAGCCGCACCCCGCTCCCCTAAAGTGGAGGTAGCCCTCCATTAAATGGAGGAGTACCCCGGCTTTACCCACCGTTTTGGCCAGGGAGGCAGCAGTGACGGCCCAGCCGTTTCCCGTCAGCGAGATCGTCACGTCCCAGCGGCCGCACCGTAAGGACGCCGCCCGCAACTACGACGCCCTGATCGCCGCAGCACGCGAGGCCTTCGCGGAGAGCGGCGCCGAGGTGTCCCTCGAGGACATCGCGCGCCGCGCGGGCGTCGGCATCGGCACGCTCTACCGGAACTTCCCCACCCGCCGTCACCTCTTCGAGAGCGTGTACGCGGGCGAGGTGAACGCCCTGTGCCGGGCCGCCCAGGAGGTCGCCGGCCGGGAACCCTGGGAAGCGCTCACCTCGTGGCTGCGGCGGTTCGTGGACTACACGGTGACCAAGCGGGCGATCCGCGAGGCAATGGACGACGAGTCGGATGTCTTCCTGGCCTGCCGGGAGTCCATGTACCAGGCCGGCGGCCCGCTGTTCGAGCGGGCACAGCAGGCCGGCGAGGCCCGTTCGGACATGAGCTTCGACGATCTGCTGCGCATGGTCGCCGGGATCACGGCGACGAACTTCCTGGACGACGCACAGCGGAACCGTGTGCTGACCGTGGCACTGGACGGGGTGCGGGCGTCCGGGGCCTGAACGGGCCCGCTGGTGCACGGAAGCCAGCAGTCCCGGGCCGAGCAGAATGAGTGGTCGCTTCGCACGCACGACGCTCTCCTTCTGGTGCGTCCATCGGAGGCGGTGCGTCGAGCGGGGCTCACATACTCACATGCTGCAGAGTCGCTTGGGGTGTTTCCCAGGTGGCTTGTTCGGCGAATCGACCAGCGGCGCCTTTGGCCGTCTGCAACACGCGCTCGCACCGCCGAGCCGCTGCTCGATCGCCAGCTGCCCGGTTCGAACCAGCGCTGAGGGATCTCTCATCCCCCACCCTTGCGCGCCGCGGGCCAAGTGGCAAGGCCGGCACGGGACGACCCCCGCCCTCCCTGGTTCCGGCCATCGTCGTACGGGTCGTTTTCCTTTGACGCCGTCCCGGGTGCCGCGTCTCACCGCGGACCCGGGACTTCGCCGCTCGATGACTCTCCGCTCAATGACTCTTTCCGTACACCGGCTGCGGTTGCCCCTGGTCGGCCGGGGCGTGCCGTCGGCCGAAGAGGGAGGGCAGGCTCGGCACGGTCAGGAAGCCCTCGGCGCACGCCCCGGCGATGCCGATGCGCGGGAGGTCGCGGCTCTTCTCGAACAGCAGGAAACGGGGCTCCCACACCGGCCGGTACTTGGCATTGGCACGGTAGAGGGACTCGATCTGCCACCAGCGGGAGAAGAAGGTCAACAGCGAGCGCCACAGCCGCAGGACCGGCCCGGCGCCCAGACGCGCGCCCCGTTCGAAGACCGCCCGGAACATGGCGAAGTTGAGCGACACCCGCTCGATGCCGAGCTCACGGGCGCGCAGCAGCAGTTCGATGACCATGAACTCCATCAGACCGTTCTCGGAGTCGCGGTCGCGGCGCATCAGGTCGAGGGAGAGGCCGTGCTCACCCCAGGGGACGAAGCTGAGCAGGGCGCGTGGCTCGCCCTCGCCGTCATGGCACTCCAGCATCACGCAGTCGGCGTCGGCCATGTCGCCGAGGCGGCCGAGGGCCATGGAGAAGCCGCGTTCACTGCCGCCGTCGCGCCAGTGGTCGGCCTTCTCTATCAGGGCGGCCATGTCGGACTCGGGGATGTCCCCGTGACGGCGGATGCCCACGGTGTAGCCCGCGCGGCGCACCCGGTTGTGCGCCTGCCGCACCACCCGCATCGCGCGCCCTTCGAGGCTGAAGTCGGCGACCTCGACGATCGCCTCGTCGCCCAGTTCGAGCGCGTCAAGGCCGTGCCGGGCGTAGATGGTGCCGGCCTCCTCGCTCGCGCCCATGACGGCGGGCGTCCAGGCGTGCCGACGGGCCTCCTCCAGCCACTCCTGGATGGCGCCGGGCCAGGCCTCCGGGTCGCCGATCGGGTCACCGGAGGCCAGGGTGACGCCGGCGACCACCCGGTAGGTGATGGCGGCCTTGCCGCTCGGGGACCAGATCACGGCCTTGTCGCGGCGCAGCGCGAAGTAGCCGAGGGAGTCCCGTTCGCCGTGCTTGGCGAGCAGGGCGCGCAGCCGCTGTTCGTCCTCCTCGCCGAGGAGCTCCCGGCCGCGGGGCGAGCGGAAGCAGGCGTAGAGGACAAGCAGGAAGGTAGCGGCGACCAGGGCGTTGATGATGATGTCCACCCAGCGCGGCGCGTGCACGGCGTCGACGCGGTCGGCGAGCGGGCCGACACTGATGCCGCGCAGCAGCGTGTAGGCGATCTTGTCGAACAGTGTGGCGCCGTGCAGCTTGTTCGTGGCGCCGACGAGCAGTGTGCCGATCGTGGCGCTGACCAGGATGCCGCCCGCGCTGACGGCGAGCGCCAGCTTCGGGTTGGAGGGGTCGCCGACCGCGTTGAACTCCCTGCGGCTGATGAGCAGCGCGGCCACGAACAGGCCGGTGAGCCCCGCGGAGGCCCAGTTGAAGAGATGATCGCGGTACGGGTGCTGGGTGAGGGCGAGCGCGTAGAGCGCGAAGAGCGGCCCGGCGAGCAGCATGTTGACGACCCAGCCGGCCCGCTTCCTGCGCCGCATCACCATGGCGAGGAAGGTCGCGAGCGCGGCCGAGACCAGCCCTGCGGTGGCCAGGTACGGGGTGAAGAACTGGCCCGCGTGCTCTGCGTGGAACGGGTGGTGGTGCGAGGCGTAGATCCGGCCGGTGTTGTGCTCGTCGACCTCGTGGCGGAACGGCAGCGAGATGACCGCGGCGACGTTCAGCAGGGCGAGGAACCGCAGGTACCAGACCGTGGCGGTGGCCGCGCCGGGACGCAGACGCGCGAGGAGGGGCGGTCGTCCCTCCGCCCTACCCTGCGGGCGCGGGGAGCACTGCTGGGGGATCACTGGTTGTTGCTGTGCGGGCACCGCGATGACTCACCTTGACGAGAGGCCGGAGCGACCGGCGTGGACGGAAGCCGACATATGGGCGCGGGACAGTCTGCCCCTGCTTCTCCCAGACATTCCCACCGACCCTACATTTCGTAGGGGATAACGGAAGCCTTGCAAAAGGTAGGAGTCAGTCAAGGACGATCCGCCCGCGGGCCCCGGTCCGGGGCCGTGCAGGACGAGTATGGAGCAGGCCGGTGACAAGGGCCATGGGCCGGTACGGGCCGGTACCGGGGGAACATCGGGTTCACCCGTACGAGAAAGTCATGGAGCGTCCACCGGGGCCGTTTCCTCCACACCCAGGACGTGCTGGTCATCCATATGTTCCACGCGCCCGGACTCAGCGACCCGCTCCAGCAGGAACGGCAGCAGCCCCCGCTCCAGCACGGCGCGCTCCAAGGTCTCGCGGGCCCGGCGCACCTCGGGATCGCGCTCCGCGAAGTCGTGCTCCACGGGATCGTCACCGCTTCCGCCGGAACGCTCCCGGGCACGCGTCACCAGGAGCCAGGCGAGATCGCCGAGGGCCGCTCCCGCAGTCACGGCGGCGGCGATCACTCCGGCCATCACCAGCCCGTCGCCGATGTGCGGACGCACCGCGAAGGCGCGCAGCCCGAAGCCGCACAGCAGGAACACCCCGGTGGCCACGGCCCCGAGGCTCGGTACGAGCACGGCGAGCCCGGGCAGGATCGTGCGGCCGGTGGCGGCGGTTCGCAGTGCGACGTACCGCCGGTACTCGTCGGCGGCGACACCGAGGAGGCCGTCGCGCGCCTCCAGGGCCCGCGCGCACAGCCTCGCGCGCGACCGGCCCGCATCCGCGGCATCGATGGCGGCCACGATCTCCGGGGAGTCCAGGGCTCGGTCCACCATCCGTTGGAAGACCGGGTCACTCACTGGTGACGGCTCGTCAGGCTCCTGCACGCATCCCCCGATCGGCGACGACGATCCGGCCGACACCGACCGGCTGGACGGCCCCAAACACTACAACATGTAGGACACCCGCCATACGGAGACGCCGTTTCGCGGCACACGGCACGGGCCACCCCGGGCCGCCCCGGCCCTGTCATCCACTCAACGCTCGTCCCCGGTTCCGTCATCCAGGCCGGTGCACGCCACCTTGCCGTCCACCTCGGCGCACGCCTCCACACCTCGGGGTGAGTTCACGGCGAGTATGGGGCTCGCCCAGCCGCCGGAACCGTCGCCCGGGTACGCCGCCGACAGCACGTCCCGCCCCGACCGGACGGAGATGACGCGGGCGGCCGACGCCCGCGCCCGGAGTTCGGCCCAGGCGGCACCGCATGACGGGGAGTATTCCAGCCGCACGGAGTACGAGGAGTCCCGGACCGTGCTCTTGGTCTGCGCGTCCCGGTCGCAGGCCGAGACGTTCGGCAACTGCCCCTGGCAGGACTCCCCCCGACACCGGGGCGGGGCCGCCGCCGGCCGCCCCTCCGGCGCACGGGAGCGGTCGGCCGCTATGAGGGTGACGGCCACCGCGGCGACCAGGACGATCAGCGCGAGCGCCGACCTCGGCAGCCTCCGGCAACGGACGGGCCGCGCCATGGGTGCGTCGCGCGTCGGCGCGTCGGCGGCTGGCAGACGGTCGGCCGCCTCCCACAGGGCCAGTACGGCGGCGGGGTCGACGCGGGCGAGTCGGGCGAGCGCCTCCACGGCCGAACGGGGCGGCCGCTGGACGCCGTTGAGATAGCGGTGCCAGGCGGACTTGCTGTACGGGGTGCGCGCGGCCAGGGCCGCGAGGCTGAGACCGGTGC
>CBFHCJ010000393.1:0-6607 GCA_965654005.1 uncultured Streptomyces sp.
AGCGTTGGGCTGTGGGTCCGTGCGGGTCCATGGGTCCCCCAGGCATAAGTGAGACCTGGTAAGGCGACAGGGCCCGCCGGCCGTACCTCGGCGGGCACCGTCCGCTACACGTGGGGCGTCACTGCCAGTCGACGACGATGCGGTTCAGCGGGGTGTCGAGAGCGAAGAGGCCGGGGCGCCGCTCGATGCTGGGGGCGTCGAGGGGCTGGATTTCGAACGTGGCTTCGCGGCTGCGGTATTCGCGGTCCCAGGTGCGGATGGCGTCGGCGACCTTCGCGGCCAGTTCGTCGCTGCCGGGACCGTGGCCGATGACGCCGAACTCCCAGAGTTTTCCGCCCTCGCGGGTCCTCTTCTCCGACAGCCGCCGCGCCAGGTAGGTGACGGCGCCCTTGTCGACGACGGCGGTCGACGAGGGGTAGGGATCCTCGGTGAGCAGAGTGCCCTTGGCGCTCTGAGGGAACAGCATCCGGATGAGGCCGGAGGGAAGGGAGCAGGTCACGAACAGTTCCATCCACTCTGGCGACTCCATGGCCTGGACCGTCATGCCAGTCCATTCCTCGGTGCGGGGCTGCTCCAGCACACCGGCAAGGGCGTCGGTGTCGATGTGCTGCCCAGCGGGGGCCTGAAGCCGGACAGTGCCGTCCCCACTGAGCGGGATGACGCGGCGGTCGTCGTCGGCGATGCCCCGCCGAAGCGGCATGAAGGTGTTCATCTCGCTGCCGAGGGACACCCATCGGCCATCGCGCTGCTCGTAGGCGATGGAACGGGAGACGGTGCCCTTTAGGCGCTGGGGGACGAGGAGCCGGCCGCCGGGGGCGAGCTGCTGCAACCAGGCGTGCGGCACGCCGTGCGCTCCCACGGTGGCGATGATCCGGTCGTACGGAGCTCCTTCGGCGTAGCCGAGAGCTCCGTCACGGGTCACGGCCTCGGCGTTGCTGATCCCGGCAGCGGTGAGGTGCGCGCGGGCGCCCTCCACGAGGTCGTCGTCGACGTCGAGGGTGGTCACGTGTCCGCTCTCGCCGACCAGGTGGGCGAGCAGACCGGCGTTGTAGCCGGTGCCGGCGCCGAGTTCGAGGATGCGCTCGCCGGGCTGGGCGTCGAGCTGGTCCAGCATGAGAGCGACGACGCCCGGCTGGGAGGCGCAGGAGATCGAGGTGCCGTCGGTGTCGTACTTGATGTGCACCGGTGCGTTGGCGTAGGCGTCTTCGAGGGACGCGTCGGGCACGAACACGTGGCGGGGCACGGTCCGCAACGCGGTCTCGACGGTGGGCGTGCGGGCGTGTCCGTCCGCGCGGAGCTGGTCGACCAAGGCGTTGCGGAGGCGCTCGGCGTCCGCCGTGGGGGTGGTGATCGTGTCGGTGTTCACCGCGCTGACGCTATCGATCTCGGCCGTTGCCTCGGTGGGCGACTCGGTGTGGTCACTCGTTCCCATGACTACCTCTCGTGCGATGTGGGACAGGGCGCTCTGGTCGTCCCGGAGGAGACCGGCGCGGTTGGCGTGGAAGATCACGTGGTGGGCGACGATGGCTCGCAGGCCGCGGGTGAGGGCGCCGCGGGCTGCGAGGTCAGCGAGCGTGGCACCGGCCCGTTCGAAGGCGTTCACCCATTCCTCGTGAGCGTGGAGTGGGCCATCCGGGCGGCAGAGGCTATGGGCTTCGGCGGTCATGAGCTTGCGCATGGCCGGGGCCAGTTCGGCGGCTCGTTCGGGCGGTTGTGGAGCGGTGGCCGGTCGAAGGGCCGCGACCTTCGCCCATACATCGCCCTGTTCGAACCAGTCGAGTCCAGCACCGCGCATCATGACGCTCGCCAGCAGGACGGCTGTCTCCCGACGTCCCAGGTGCATCGGACTCGTCTGGTAGGTGAGCAGGTGGCGGGAATCGCTGTGGAACAGTTCGTGGGCTGCGTCCATGGCCTCCGGGCCGCCGAACGTGTCGGTCTCGGGCTCGTAGACGCAGGGCAGGCACGACACGGCCACGCCGTCGCCGATGAGATCGCTCAGGAGCGACTCAATGGCTGGGGAGGGCTTGTCTGCGAGGTAACGCAGCGGCCAGGGCTGCTTGTTCATGAACCACCAGCCGGTGAGCTGCCCGTCAGCCTCGGCCTCGATCAGGGTGGGGCCGAGGCGTTCAGCGATGGTGCGCTGGGCAATCTCGCGGTCGACGAAGGTGATGTTGTGCTGCTGCCAGCGGTCGGGAGGCATAGAGGCCCTTCGGTCGGTGGATCAAGCGATGAGGAGGCATGCGTCCCAGGCGGACCGGGGTGGTGCGGCGGTGCTGGGCGCGAGGAGGGCCAGGGCTATGCCGGCGGCGCCGTCGAGTAGGCCGGGGCCACCTTCCTCGTCCTGAATGAGCGCCGTGGCCATGAGTTCGGGGTCGGTGCCCGGTGGGATGACCGCAGCCAGGAGGGCCGGGATCGCGGCGCGAAGTTCTCCCGCAGTCGAGGGGTGGGCATCGTCGGCCGTACGCGCGGCAGCGTGGGCGAGGCCGGCGAACCCGTGGCAGAGGCCGTTGTCCGTCGTGGCCTTCAACTGCTCGGGATCAGTGAGGGCGGCCACGAGCGCGTTCTCCGTGGCGATCTGGCGGCTGGCATCGCCGAGGGCCAGCGCGGCAAGTTGCTGAGCACGGGCGAGGCCGGCGGTGCCGTAGCACCAGGACGGCCGCCTGGGGGCTGACGAGCCGAGACGCCCCTTGCGCAGCTCTCCCTGAGTGACCCAGTACGGCCAGACCGGTCCGCCGCCGGTCTTCTCCTTCCAGCGGTCCAGCCAGGCCAGGATGGTGCGCAGTGCTGCATGGTTCCCATCGGTGACGGAGCCGTTCCGAGCGGCGAGGGCCAGGAGCGCGAGCACGCCGCCGATGCCGTGCGCCAGACCGGTGTTGGCGTGCCCGCCGGGGAATCGGTCGTCCGGGCTGCCCGAGGGCCCGGTCTCCGCCCACCAGCCCGGCAGGGTCTCGCCGTGGTGGGTGATCGGTTCGGTGAGGCGCACGCAGTAGTCGAGAACGGCGCGCATCGTGGAGCTGCCGGGGTTTCGGCGCAGTAGATAGGCGCCGTATCCGGTGAGGCCCCGGATGGTGTCGAACTCCGCGAGCTGCGTCAGGCGTCCGGCGTCGATGCGGCGGTGCGCGGCGTCGAGACGGCGTCCGACGTCGACTGCGATCTGTCTGTCCATCGTGTCGAGGGCGCGCTGGTAAGAACCGGGAATGTGATCGGCGGCACAGGTCAGGGCATGGGCGAAGGCGGGTACTCCGTAGAACGGGTGACTGTCTGGGCCGCTAGTGAGCGGCTGCCGGGAGGCGGCGGCGAGCCAGTCGTGGGCACGGTGCCACGGAGCGAGGCCGTTCGCGGCCAGCTCGATGTGCAGGAGCGCGATGCCGGGCGGGCCGTAAGCGAGATGCTGCCGGTCCCGGGACAGCGTCCTGGAGCCGAGGGGCACGGTGTCGGGGTCGGCGAGCCGGACGGCGATGGCGTCGACCAGGCCGAGCGTGGGGTGAGCGGTCACGAGGCCCTCCCACGGTTGCGGGCGGTCCAGGCCAGGGCGGCGGCGCGCGCCAGGTAGAGGCACACCTCTTCCTCCGGGAAGTTCACGACAACGTGGCGCACGAAGTGGACGTGCAGCAGGGAGGTCAGGACGTCGTCGACGGCGATGCCCTGGGTGTCCGGGCCGGGCAGGTGCGGCCGGTACGCGGCGAGTGCCGCTTCCCGGTCGGCCCATCCGGACACGATGGCGTCTCCGCCCCGAACGCTGCGCAGGGCCGACCAGTCGTCGCTCGGGTCGGCGAGCCGTACGGCCTCGGTGAACTGCGCGCGTGGAACGGACACGGGTGCGGCCGGCGAGACATGGTCGATCAGCCACTGCATCCCAGCCTCAGTGGTGCCGAGGAAGGCGGAGGTGATAGCGACCGTGTGGGCCGCCACCAGCGTGCGCTGGCCCGGACGCTGTGGCTGCGCAAGTTGGGCCAGGACCGCGCGCGAATCCGCCCGGAACACCTCCTCCGCCGCCTCCCACGCGGTGCCGGAGCCCCAGCGGCCCATCTCCCGGTAGGAGGTGGGATAGCGCAGGTCGGCCAGCAGGCCGATGCCTCGTAGCTGGTCGGCCCAAGCGCTCACCCTTCGGGCCGTGCCGGCGAAAGCTACCGGGTCGGGGAGCGCGATGCGTACGCGGAGGTGCTGGTCCGGGTCGCGGAAGCGGATGAACCACCACGGCGGGTTACCGAGCTGTTCGAGGAGGCCGGGCAAATGCCGGGAGAGCAAGACGTCTTGGCGGCGGGGGTCGCCGTACAGAGCGGCCAGAAGAACCGAGGAAGCGGCAGGCGTCTGCATCTGGGCCGCAGACAGGGCACGGCCCCGGCTGGGGGCTGGCAGTGGCGGCCATGCCGACGGCTTGGTTGCTTTGAGGGGCACCACGACCTCGTGGGCTCGCCCACCGCACCAGCCAAACGCCTCCGGCTCCGGGGCCTCGACGAGCACGGCCAGGCGCGAATGGTCGAGGTGTCTGCGCAGGAGCGCACGGTGGCCGTCCCCGTCGAGGTCGAGGAAGAGGCGCCGGTCGTCCTCTACGAGATAGACGCGGCGCGGCAGCCTCCGCCGGGCACGCCAGTCGCTGAGCGCGGCGTCCCACTCGGCCCGAGGGCGGGTATGGCCGGGCAGTTCGGACGCTTCCAGCCTCCAGCGCGCCGGGGCCAGTACGGTCCGGCCGTACCGCAGACGTGGAAGAAACGGCATCGCCGCTGCGGCGCCCCAGTCGAAGACGGTGACCTGCGCGCACTGGGCGCGGGACAGTTCGGTGAGGAACCGCACCAGCGGCGGGGTGTGGGTGTGCAGGTTCAGCGCGTGCATTCCGACGGCCTCCACGCGGTGGCCTCGCTCGGGGACGGCGAGGTACATGCGGCGGCCGTCGCATGCCACAGCCAAGTCTTCCGGAGTGAGGACGGTGTCCTGCGGGGCGCGGTGCTCCTGAAGGCTAATCACGGTGGGTAAGACCTGTGGGGAGCGGGCGATGTGGGCGCTCTCGGGGAGCAGAGGCGGGAAAGAGAGCTGCGCGGGCATGGTGTTGCCGTCGGCGGCCGGGAGGTCGGCAAGCTCTGCGATCAGGGCCTCCCGGTCGGCGGGGGCCAGCACGCTGAGGAATCTGCCCGTGGAAACGCCGGCACCACGGGACACGCTCACGACCTCCAGCCGGAACCGCCCGCGCTGCAACTCCTCCAGGCTGGCCGCGTGCACCCGCACCCCGATCTCCAAGTGCGGCGGCAGCCGAGGCTCGTCAGGCCCCACGTCCAGGGCCTCAATCTGTTCGTCCGTGAGGGTCACTTCGTCACGGCCGTCGAGCGCAGCGGCCTGAGCCAGTCGTACAAGGGCGTCATCCCGAGCGGAGACGCGGGGCCTGCGTGCACCGGCCGGAGCACCTGGGTAACCGTCGGGATAGCCGGTGCCGCTGTCCGCGACGACCTCCGCGAGCGGCACCATCGTGCCGATGCCGTACCGCTCGTAGAACCGCTGGTGGTACTCGTTCCACGCGGCGGTCCCGTACGGGCGGATACTCAAGCGGGTCAGGATGAGAGCGGCGCGCTCGATCTCTCGGGCGACCGCTTCCGGCAGAACGATCTGCGCGTCCAGGCGGAGGTCGAGCGCGACGGGGTGGCGGCGCAAGCCAGGGACGAGGTCTCGCATCCGCGCTGCGACGCTGTCCCGGCCGCCGTGCGTGGCGCACTCCTCCAGGCCCGCCCGGACCGCATGGAGTTCGCGTACGGACTCCGCGACCGGGGCGAGGCTTCCAGCGTCGACGACGTCGAGCTGGCCCACCAGATACCCGAGGGCGTCAGCCTCGGTGCTCGGAGCGTGCAGGCACGTGATCAGTACCCGCCGCCGGATCAGCTCCACCAGCAGTTGACGCGCCCTCTCGGGACCGGCCTCGGAGAACTCGGCCTGGAGCTTGTCCACGAGGGTGCCGAACCGGATCGGCAGTCGGGTCGCGGCAAGGACCACGCTCACCGGTTCGGTCAGGGCCAAGGACGCCTCGACCGCGCGAGTTCGGTTGTCCTGGACGTCGGGATGGAACGGCACGATGAGCCGGTCTCCCCGGTACGTCACGGTGTTGTTGACGACGACGGGCAGCCGTTCGACGAGGTCCGGGCACGACTCTAACCGTGCGACCAAGGCCGCCAGCCACTCTGCCCCCGCGCGGCCGACGGCCACGTGCTCCTTGCCCCAGTCTGCACGGGCCTGCGGGCCGAACTCCGCGGTGGCCACGCCGGCGAACATGCCGAAGGGTGTCGCCCGGTGCTGGGCCCGCAGCAGGTAGCGGGCCACGGACAGCGCCGCGCGCTGCACATCACGGAGGGCGGGGTGCTCGACCGTACACAGGGCCCGTACCTGCATGGCCAGGACGGGGCTGGAGTGCTGGAGTGCCTCGGCAACGTCCTTGTTCGCCCAGACCGCGCGTAGCCACGCCACGCGGGCAGACGAAGCACTGGGCGAGCGATCATCGAGATCAGGGCATGGAGGGAACGGCAGCGAGGGCCGGGCCACGGCTCGCACAAGAGCGGTGGAACCAGTGCGGAACGCTGCGGGCGGAGCAACCACCAAGTACCTCCGTAGGCGAGGGGGCGGGCGG
>CBFHCJ010000394.1:0-6602 GCA_965654005.1 uncultured Streptomyces sp.
CGCCGTCGTCTCCTCCGGAGGCATCGCCGCCGCGACCAGCCATCCCTGCACCGCGTCACACCCCAGATCCCGCAGCCGCTCCCAGGTCTCGTCGTCCTCGACACCCTCCGCGACGACGAGCAACCCCAGCGAATGCGCGAGGTCCACCGTGCAGCGCACGATCTCCGCGTCCTCCGCGTCCACCGCGAGCCGCGCCACGAACGAACGGTCGATCTTCAGCTCGCTCACCGGCAGCCGCCGCAGATGCACCAGCGACGAGTACCCGGTGCCGAAGTCGTCCAGCGACATCTTCACGCCGTGCCCGGTCAACCCGGCCAGTGTGTCCGCGACCCGCTGCGGGTCCTCCAGGAGCACATGCTCCGTAATCTCCAGTTGGAGCGCTGCCGCCGGGACTCCGTGCCGCGCCAGCCGCGCCGCCACCGCGCCCGCGAACCCCGGAGTGTGGACGTCCCGCGGCGAGACGTTCACGGCCACCGGCACCCGCAGCCCCTGGGCCCGCCACCGCGCCACCTGTCCGAGCGCGGTCTCCAGCACGTACTCCGTCAGGTGGGGCATCAGCCCGGACGACTCCGCGATCGCGATGAACTCGTCCGGCGGCACCTTCCCCCGCTCGGGATGCACCCACCGTACGAGCGCCTCGAGTCCGGCGACCTGCCCGTCGAAGCGCACCTTCGGCTGGTAGTGCAACTGCACCTCGTGCGCGTCCAGCGCGCGCCGCAGATCCCCCAGGAGCCCGAGCCGGTCAGGTGTGTTCGAGTCCCGCTTGGACTCGTACACCTCGACCCCCGTACGGTCCCGCTTCGCCTGGTACATCGCCACGTCCGCCCGCCGCAGCAGCCCCTCCGCGTCGAGCGCGTGGTCGGGGAAGACGGCGACCCCGGCGCTGGCCTCCAGGACGAGCGTGAGCCCGTCGAGGTCGAGCGGCGAGCTGAGCGCCGCGACCACGTTGCGGGCCGCCCGTGACGCGGACGTCGTGGAGTCGGCGACGGGAATTAACACGGCGAACTCGTCGCCTCCGAGCCTCGCGGCCTCCGCCCCGCGCGGCAGCGCAGGCCGCAGCCGCTCGGCGATCTGCAGGAGCAGCCGGTCGCCCGCGAGATGGCCCAGTGTGTCGTTCACCGACCGGAAGCGGTCGAGGTCGATCAGCATCAGGGCCGCCCGCGCCCCAATCCGCTCGGCGTCGTCGAGCGCGGTCCAGGTGCGCTCCAGCAGCCACTGCCTGTTGGGCAGCCCGGTCAACGGGTCGCGCAGCTGCTCCTCGGCCCAGGCCCGCGCTATCCACAGGGTCGAGTCCAGAGCGATGAGCGGGACGGAGAACAGCGGCAGCAGGATCGGGAGGGACACGGCCACGACGCAGATCAGCGGCGCGATGCCGAGCAGCGCGACGGCGACGAGTCCATGCCTGACCAGGGCGGTGCGGGCGATGGTGGGCAGCCCGGCGGAGCGGGGCGCGTGCACGAACCACAGCAGCAGCCGGGTCACCGCGAGGTACGCGGTGGCGACGAGGACCACCTGGGGGGCGGTGTAGAAGGTCCAGCTCTGCGGGTTCCAGGGCGACTCGACTGTCGGGACGCGTCCGAAGACGGCCAGGACGAGCGCTCCGGCGCCGATGCCGAGGATGTCGACCGCGCCGTGCAGTACGTTCTGCCACCAGCGGCCCAGCCGGGCTATGCCGACGAGTACGACGACGGTGAGGCTGACCATCCCGGCGGGCACCCAGCCGTACAGCAGCAGGACGGAGAGGGTCAGGGCGGCGCCCGAGCCAGTGCCGCCCCACCAGCGGGCGCGGCCGAGCGCGACCAGGTGGCCGACGATGATGCCGGCGAGGACGGCCAGGGACCAGCCGACGGTGTCGGACGGGAAGAGCGCGTGGTGTCCGCCGAACGCGCGACAGAACCCGGCGCCGAGAACGAACCCGGCCGCCGCGACGACCACCGCGGGCAGCGCGGGCCACGACATACGCCGGTCGCCCTCGTAACCGGGCGGTCCCACTTCGTGCCCGGCGGCGAGCGGCACGGCTCCGGGGGCGGTCCCCGTCACGGGTCCGAGGCCCGGGGTGCTCCTGGGTGCGCCCGTGGAGCCGGAGCTGCCTCCCGACACGGGAGGCAGACCGGGGCGCGTCCCCGGCACGGCGTTTGGGCCGTCGGCGCCCGCGCACGCCGACGGCCGCGCTGTCCGGCAGCTCGCCCACCACGCGCCGACGATCCGGCGCAGGCGCAGCCGTGAGTCCGGGGCGGCGCTTTCGGTCGGTTCCATTCCCGTCCCTCTCACAGCCTGCGGTGCCACGCCACGCGGCCCGATGCCCGACGAACCGTCACCGTCACCGCGTCTGAAAACCCACCACGCGACCGGGCACGGCAGGCGCACACATCAACAGTAGGCCGCAGAAGGCTTCCACGGGCAGCGGTCGTCGACGGTTACCCGAATGCGACCCGGCCACCCGTATACATCTGGTATGCACCGAACGGATGACCTCCAACCGCTACTCCCCGGTCGGAAGCGCGACTTCGGCCGCCGCCTCGGGCCCCTGCTCGAGCAGGACGGTGAAACCGTCCTCGTCGAGCACAGGCACCTTGAGCTGCATCGCCTTGTCATACTTCGATCCAGGACTGTCACCCACCACAACGAAGGACGTCTTCTTCGAAACCGAACCGGTCACCTTCGCGCCCCTGCTCTGCAGGGCCTCCTTGGCACCGTCGCGGGTGAAGTGTTCGAGGGTGCCGGTGACGACGACCGTCAGCCGCTCCAGCGGACGCGGGCCCTCCTCCTCGCCGGTGCTCTCGTCCTCCATACGGACGCCCGCGGCCTTCCACTTACGGATGATTTCCCGGTGCCAGTCCTCGGCGAACCACTGCTTGACCGCGGCGGCCACGATCGGACCGACCCCGTCCGTGTTCTTCAACTCCTCCTCGGTGGTCTGGTCGATACGGTCGATCGACCGGAAGGCGCGGGCCAGCGCCTCGGCGGCGACCGGCCCCACATGCCGGATGGAGAGCCCGTTGATGAAGCGGGCGAGCGGGCGGCTCTTGGCCTGCTCGATGTTCTGGAGCAGGGAGAGGGTGTTTTTCTTCGGCTCGCCCTTCTGGTTGGCGAAGACAGTGACGATCTTCTCCTCGCCCGTCTTGGGGTCGCGCTTGGGCAGGCCGCTGTCCGGGTCGAGGACGTACGCCTTGATGGGCAGCAACTTCTCGACGGCGAGGCCGAAGAGGTCGCCCTCGTCGACGAGCGGCGGATCGGCCGGCTCCAGAGGACGGGTGAGCGCGGCCGCCGCCACGTCGCCGAAGTGCTCGATGTCTAGGCACTCACGGCCCGCCAGGTAGGAGACGCGTTCTCTCAACTGGGCCGGGCACGTACGGGCGTTGGGGCAGCGGAGGTCGATGTCGCCTTCCTTCATGGCCCGCAGGGGCGTCCCGCACTCCGGGCACTCGGCCGGCATCACGAACTCCCGCTCGGTGCCGTCGCGCAGGTCGACGACCGGACCGAGGATCTCCGGGATGACGTCACCGGCCTTGCGCAGCACCACCGTGTCACCGATGAGGACGCCCTTGGCCTTGACCACGTCCTGGTTGTGCAAAGTGGCGAACTCGACCTCGGAACCGGCCACCGTGACCGGTTCGACCTGCGCGTACGGCGTGACGCGACCCGTGCGCCCGACGCCCACCTTGATGTCGATCAGCTTGGTGTTGACCTCTTCGGGCGCGTACTTGTAGGCGATCGCCCAGCGCGGCGCGCGGGCCGTGGAACCGAGACGGCCCTGAAGACGGATCTCGTCGAGCTTGACCACCACCCCGTCGATCTCGTGCTCCACGGAGTGGCGGTGCTCGCCGAAGTACGCGATGAACTCCCTTACGCCGTCGAGGTCGTCCACCACCCGGTTGTGCTTGGCGGTGGGCAGGCCCCAGGAGTGCAGCAGGTCGTACGCCTCGGAGAGACGGGTGAGGCCGTCGAAGCCCTCCAGGGCGCCGATGCCGTGCACCACCATGTGCAGCGGGCGGGTGGCCGTGACGCGCGGGTCCTTCTGGCGCAGGGAACCCGCCGCGGCATTGCGCGGGTTGGCGAAGGGCTTGTCGCCGCCCTCGACCAGGCGGGCGTTCAGCTCCTCGAACTTCTCCATCGGGAAGTAGACCTCGCCCCGGATCTCCACGAGGTCGGGGACACGGTCACCCTTGAGACGGTCCGGAATCTCCGTGATCGTACGGACATTGGGGGTGATGTCCTCACCGGTGCGGCCGTCGCCGCGGGTCGCCGCGCGCGTGAGGCGGCCGTGCTGATACGTGAGGTTGACCGCGAGGCCGTCGACCTTCAGCTCGCACAGGAAGTGGTGGTCGGAGGTGCCGACCTCCTTGGCGACGCGGTCGGCCCAGGCGGCGAGCTCCGCGTCGTCGAACGCGTTGTCGAGGGAGAGCATGCGTTCGCGGTGCTGGACGGCCGTGAACTCCGTCGCGTACGCCCGCGCGACCTTCTGGGTCGGCGAGTCGGGCGTGCGCAGCTCGGGATACTCCTCCTCCAGCGCCTCCAGAGAGCGCAGGAGCCGGTCGAACTCCGCGTCGCTGATGACGGGAGCGTCCTTCACGTAGTACCGGAAGCGGTGCTCCTCGATCTGCTCAGCGAGCTGCGCGTGCCGCTCCCGTGCCTCGACGGGCACCGTCGTCTCCGCTTCCTTGTCGCCGGCCACCGTGTTGTCCTCCCGTTACTCTGGGTTGTCCGCGAGGGATCTCGCCGCCCGGACGCAGTGGGCGAGCGCCTTGCGCGCATAGTCCGGGGAAGCGCCCGCGAGCCCACACGTCGGCGTGACCGTGACCGCGTCCGCGAGAAGCCCCGGACGCAGTCCCAGCCTGCGCCACAACGTCCTGACACCCATGACGCTACCGGCAGGGTCTGACAATGGGCCGTCCGTGCCCGCAACGACGCCGACGAAGAGCCGGGTACCTCCTTCCACCGCCTCTCCGATCGCCTCGTCGTCACGCTCGGTGAGGAGCGAGAAGTCGAAGGAGACTCCGGCCGCGCCCGCCCTGCGCAGAAGGGCGAACGGGACGTCCGGAGCGCACGAGTGGACCACGACCGGGCCGTCCGCGTGCACCCCGACGACGTCCCGCAGCGTGGCCTCGACGACCTGACGGTCCACGGCCCGGTGGGTCCGGTAGCCGCTGGCGGACCTCACCTGCCCGCGCAGTGCGGCGGTGAGCGACGGCTCGTCGAGCTGCAGCACGAGCCGGGCACCGGGTACGCGTCGGCGGACCTCGTCGAGGTGGAGCCGCAGCCCCTCGGCCAGCGAACCGGCGAGGTCGCGGCAGGCGCCGGGGTCGGAGAGCGCGGCCTCGCCGTTCTTCAGCTCCAGCGCCGAGGCCAACGTCCAGGGCCCCACCGCCTGCACTTTCAGCGGTCCCTCGTACTCCTGCGTGAACTCCTCCAGGGCGTCGAGGTCCTCGCCGAGCCACGAGCGCGCCCGCTTGGTGTCCCGCCCCGGCCGGTCCCCGAACCGCCAGCCGCTGGGCTCCACGCGCGCGTACAGGTCGACGAGCATCCCGGCGGTGCGCCCGATCATGTCGGCACCGGGCCCCCGGGCGGGCAGTTCGGCAAGGAACGGGAAGTCCTCGAAGCTTCCGGTGACGGTCTTGGCGGCCTCCCGGGCGTCGCCTCCCGGCATGGACCCGACGCCGGTGGCGGCACCGAACCTGAACTGGCTGTTTTCACTCACCCCGAAAGCCTACGGAACCCTCCGGGGGTGGAGCCGCCACCGGGTGCCTGCTCTGCTGTTCGGCGCCCGGTAGCCGAGCGGGCGTCCCTGGGTGCTGAGCCCCGAGGCCCCCGTCCCTGGGTGCTGGGCCCCCCAAACCCGTCCCTGGTGCTTGCGCCCCCAGACCCCGTCCCTGGGTGCTGAGCCCCTCAAACCCGTCCCTGGTGCTTGCGCCCCCAGACCCCGTCCCGGGTGCCGAGCCCCCAGCCCCCTCGGCCTGAACGGCCTCGTCCTCGACGCCGGACGGGCTGGTCGGGGTCACCGCCCCGGCCGCACCATGAGGTCGTTGACCTCGGCGTCCCTCGGCAGGTCCAGGCACATCAGGATCGTCGTCGCCACCGACTCGGGATCGATCCACCGGGACGGGTCGTAGTCCTTGCCCTCCTGCTGGTGGACCTTCGCCTGCATCGGGCTCGCCGTGCGGCCGGGGTAGACCGAGGTGACCCGGACGCCGTTCGCGTGCTCCTCGTGGCGCAGGGAGTCCGCGAGGGCCTTCAGGCCGTGCTTGGAGGCCGCGTACGCCGACCAGTCCGCGTGGGCGTTCAGGCCCGCGCCCGAGTTCACGAACACCACGTGGCCGCGCGCGGCGCGCAGTTGGGGCAGGAAGTGCCGGGTCAGCTCGGCGGGTGCGATCAGGTTGACGTTGAGCTGGTGGCGCCAGGACTTCGGGGTCAGCTCCCCCACCGGGCCCAGGTCGACCACGCCCGCGATGTGCAGGAGGGAGTCCACCCGGTCCGGCAGGGTCTGGTGCGAGAACGCCCAGGACAGCTTGTCGGGGTCCGCGAGATCGCCGACCAGGGTCTTCGCCCCGGGGAACTCGGCCGCCAGCTCCTTGGCCCGCCCGGCGTCGCGCGCGTGCAGTACG
>CBFHCJ010000395.1:0-6598 GCA_965654005.1 uncultured Streptomyces sp.
GACCTGTTCCGGCTGGCGCCGTCAACGACGTACGCCCGCGACTGGGCAGACCGAACGTCGTACCCGTCACCGTGGTCGGCGCGGCGCCCGGCCGGTCCGGTGGCATGAAAAAGGACCCTGGCGCAGGCCAGGGCGGTTCGGGCGAGCAAGGCGGCGGTTATGGGTGTGCCATGTGCGGGCGGAGGAATGTGAGCACCACGCCTCCGCCCGCACACACTTGAGGGTCTCTCAGGCGGCCCTGACCTCGTACGTCGCCACCCGTACCGTCTCGTCGTCCAGGCACTGGCCGGAGACCAGGTCGAATCGCTGCTTCAGCAGCGGCGAGGCGACGAAGGGGCGGCCCTGGTGGGTGCCGGTGAGGCCGCGGGAGAGGACCGCGGCGCCGCCGAAGGGGTCACGGTTGTCGATGCCGTACAGCCGGCCCGTGCGGTCGCGGAAGAGCGCCACCTGGCGGCCGTCCGGCAGCAGTGCCGCCACTCCGCGGCCCGGGAGGAGCGCGCTCAGTTCGCAGACCGTGAACCAGCTGTCCTCGTCCAGCCTGAGCTGGATCTTCAGATCGGTCGTCTCGGGTGCCAGGGTCATCGCTGGGCGCTTCCTTCCAGGGGTCGCGTGCCGATGGTCAGCAGCGGCAGGTCGGGCTTGATCTGGTCGCGCTCGGGGACGAAGCCGACGACCGGGTCGGGCGTGTCCGGCGCGTTGACGAAGGACACGAACCGGGCCAGCTTCTCGGGGTCGTTGATGGTCGAGGACCACTCGTCCGCGTAGTTCGCGACGTGCGCGGCCATCAGGGACTCCAGCTCCTCGCAGATGCCCAGGGAGTCCTCCACCACCACGTCACGGACGTGGTCAAGGCCGCCCGGGATCCGCTCCAGCCAGGTCGAGGTGCGCTCCAGACGGTCCGCCGTGCGGATGTAGAACATCAGGAAGCGGTCGATCAGGCGGATCAGTTCGGCGTCGGACAGGTCCTGCGCCAGCAGGTCCGCGTGGCGCGGGGTGGCGCCGCCGTTGCCGCCGACGTACAGGTTCCAGCCGTTGGAGGTGGCGATCACGCCGAAGTCCTTCGACTGGGCCTCCGCACACTCGCGGGCGCAGCCGGACACCGCGGACTTGAGCTTGTGCGGGGACCTCAGACCCCGGTAGCGCAGCTCCAGGTCGATCGCCATGCGGACGGAGTCCTGGACGCCGTAGCGGCACCAGGTGGAGCCGACACAGGACTTCACCGTGCGCAGCGCCTTGCCGTACGCGTGCCCCGACTCGAAGCCCGCGTCCACCAACCGCGCCCAGATCATCGGGAGTTGCTCGACCCGCGCACCGAACATGTCGATCCGCTGACCGCCGGTGATCTTCGTGTACAGACCGAAGTCGCGGGCGATCTCGCCGATCACGATGAGGCCCTCGGGGGTGACCTCACCACCGGGGATGCGCGGGACGACCGAGTACGAGCCGTTCTTCTGCAGGTTGGCGAGGAAGTGGTCGTTGCTGTCCTGCAGGGCCGCCTGCTCGCCGTCCAGGACGTAGCCGCTCGCGCCGATCGTCGGGGCGAGGGACGCGATGATCGAGCCCACCGCCGGCTTGCAGATCTCGCAGCCGTCGCCGCCCCGGGCGTCCTCGCGGCCGTGGCGGTCGAGCAGGTCCTGGTAGGTGTTGATGCGCAGGGCGAGGACGATCTCGTACAGCTCCTCGCGGGTCTGCGAGAAGCAGCCGCACAGGCCCTTGTCGACCTCGACGCCGCTCGCCTCCAGCTCGGCGGTGACCAGCTGGCCCAGGACGTTGACGCAACTGCCGCACGTCGTACCGGCCTTGGTGCACTTCTTCACCTCGGGCACGGTGGTGCACTTGTGCTCGGTGACCGCCTCGCGGATCGTGCCCTTGCGGACGTTGTTGCAGGAGCAGATGATCGCCTCGTCCGGCAGCGCGGTCGGGCCGAGCTGGGCGGACTCCCCGGCGCCGGCGGGCAGCACCAGCGACTCGGGCGAGACCGGCGGAACCGAACCGGTGAAGGCCTTCAGCGTGCCGTACGCCTCCGCGTCGCCGACCAGGATGCCGCCGAGCAGGGTGCCGTCGCGGCCGATGACCAGCTTCTTGTACAGGCCCGCGCGGGAGTCGGAGTAGATGACGTCCAGGCAGTCGTCGGTGGTGCCGTGCGCGTCGCCGAAGGAGGCGACGTCGACGCCGAGGAGCTTCAGCTTGGTCGAGAGGTCGGCGCCGGTGAAGGACGCCTCGTCCGCGGCGATGGTCGCGGCCGCCGTCTCCGCCTGCTCGTAACCGGGGGCCACCAGGCCGTACACCCGGCCGTCCGACGCCAGCGCGCACTCGCCGATCGCGAACACATGCGGGTCGGAGACGGTACGGCACTGCTCGTCGACCGTGATGCCGCCGCGCTCGCCGACCGTCAGACCGCAGTCGCGGGCCAGCTGGTCGCGGGGGCGGACACCGGCGCTGAACACCACCATGTCGGTGGCGAGTTCGGAGCCGTCGGACAGCTTCATGCCGGTGACGGCGCCTGAAGCGTCGGTAACGATCTCCTGCGTGCCCACGCCGGTGTGGACGGTCAGGCCCATGTCCTCGATGGTGCGCAGAAGTGCGGCACCGCCGCCGTCGTCGACCTGCACCGGCATCAGGCGGGGCGCGAACTCCACGATGTGGGAGGTCAGTCCGAGGCCCTTCAGCGCACCGGCCGCCTCAAGTCCGAGCAGACCACCGCCGACCACCGCACCCGTCGTGGCCTTCGACTTCGAGTACTCCTCGATCGCGAGCAGGTCGTCGATCGTGCGGTAGACGAAGCAGCCCTCGGCGTCCTTGTTGGGGACCGGCGGCACGAAGGGGTACGAGCCGGTGGCGAGGACGAGGGTGTCGTACTCGAAGACCTGGCCGGACTTGGCCGTGACCTTCTTCGCCTCGCGGTCGATCGTCTCCGCCGGGTCGCCGACGTACAGCTCGATGCCGTGCGTGTTGATGAAGTCCATGTCCGTCATGGACAGGTCCTCGGGCGTCTTGCCCGAGAAGTACGAGGTGAGCGCTACGCGGTCGTAGGCGGGACGCGGCTCCTCGCACAGCACGACCACGCGATGCGTGGCGGTCAGGCCGCGCTCGGCGAGCGCTTCGAGGAAGCGCTGGCCGACCATGCCATGGCCGACGAGCACGATCGTGGGGGTCGTGGACATCAGGAGCCTCCATCGTTGGTGAGCAGGTGGAGCAGGGGGCCGCCGTCGGTGGGGAGCGGCTCTGCTCCCTCCCAGGCGCGGGCGAGCGCGCCGACGGTGCCGAGTTCGCCGACGAGTACGCCGCCGACCAGGCGGTCGTCGCGGACGACGACCTTCCTGTAGGTGCCGCGGGTGGCGTCGGCGAGCTGCACGACGTCGTCGCCGGGGCGGGGCTCGGTTTCGCCGAAGGCGGCGAGGTCGAGGAAGTCCTGCCCGGCGAGGGTGAGCCGGGTCAGGGAACGAGTGCCGGTGTAGCGGGCCCGCGGGTTGCCGGCGCCGCCGGCCTCGGCCGCGATCAGCTCGGCCAGGACCTCGGCCTGTTCGAGGGCGGGGGTGGCGAGGCCGTATACCGTGCCGGCGTGCTGGGCGCAGTCGCCCATCGCCCGGATGTGCGGGTCGGAGGTGCGCAGTTCGTCGTCGACGAGAATGCCCTTGTGGACGGAGAGGCCCGCCTCCTGGGCGAGGCCCACCCGGGGGTGGACGCCGCAGGCCAGTACGACGAGGTCGGTGTCGAGGGCGTAGCCGTCGGCCATCTCGACGCTGCGGACGGCGCCGCCGAGGGTGCGCACGCCGCGGACGCGGGTCTCGGTGTGGACCTCGACGCCGAGGTCGGTGAGGTGGCGGCGCACCAGCTTCGAGGCGGACGGGTCCAGTTGGCGCTCCATCAGGCGCTCGGCCTGCTGGGCGAGGACGACCTGGGCGCCGCGGGCGGCGAGCGCGCGGGCGGCGGAGACTCCGAGGAGACCGCCGCCGATGACGACGGCGCGCACGCCCTCGCGCGCCGCCTTGGCCAGGCCCAGGCAGTCGTCCATCGTGCGGAACGCGTGGACGCCCTCGGGGAGTTCGTGCCGGTCCGGGGTGAACAGGCCGCGCAGGGGCGGAAGTACCGGGTTCGAGCCGGTGGCGAGTACGAGCGTGTCGTATGCGATCACGGCGCCGTCGGAGCAGTGGATCTCGCGGGCCGTACGGTCGATCCGGGTGGCCCGGGCGCGGACCAGGCGCTCCGGGACCGGCAGGGAGATCACCTCGGGCGCGTAGCGGCCCGCCAGGACGTCGGCGAGCAGGACACGGTTGTACGGGGCGTGCTCCTCCTCGCCGAGCAGGACGGCGGCCGTGCCGAGCTCGCCGAGCCGCCGGGCGAGACGGGCGCCCGCGAGTCCGGCGCCGATCACCACCACACGCGTAATCGAGGTCATGTATCGCAGGGTGCGGTGCCGACGTTACCCGGCCGCATCACGACAGAATCCCGCGAGGAACGCTGCCCTCAGCGGGGGCGGGGTGGGGGTGTGAGGGTTCCGAGCGGGCGGCTTCCGAGGGGTGTGAGGGTTCGGGCGGGCGGCGTCCGGCCGGTGTGAGGGCCGGGAGGGGAAATACGGGTCTGGAAGGGGAATTCGGGGCCGGGAGGGGGATACCGGGAGGGGGATACCGGAAGGGGGATATGGGACCGGCAGGGGAATGTGTGGATCAGCGGCTGCCCGTGAGGTGGGCGAAGACGACCACGTTCCCCTGGTAGCCGGTCGCCTTCGAGTAGCCGCCGCCGCAGGTGATCACCCGTAGCTCGGGACGGGGGGCGGCGCCGTACACCTTGTCGTCGGGGAAGTCCTTCTCCTCGTACACCTCGACCGCGTCCACCGTGAAGACGGCCGTCGTGCCGTCGCGGCGGTCGATCTCTATCCTTCTTCCCTTCCTGAGGGCGCCGAGGTCGTAGAAGACGGCCGGTCCCTCCGCGTTGTCGACGTGTCCCGCCACGATCGCGGTGCCCGTCTCGCCGGGCATGGTGCCGGACTCGTACCAGCCGGCGAGGTTCTTCTTCTCTGCGGGAGGGACGTCGAGACTGCCGGCCTTGGTCAGCCCGAGACCCATCAGGGGGGCGTCCACGCGTATGGAAGGGATGCGGATGCGGTCGGGTGGCGAGGGAGGCAGCGCGGGGGCGGCGGCCCCCTCGGGGTCGGTGCCCGCGGCCGCCTGCGCGACCGACGGCTGCGGCGGTGCGTGGGTCTTGGCGCCGTTGTGCAGGAGCCATGCGCCGGAACAGAGGGCGCCCACGGTGACGGACGCTATCGCGGCGTTGCCGACCTTGCGCACGTATGCCTCCTTCCTGGATTCAGGTCGTCCCGTGCCCCCTCCGGGCCGCGAGGGGCAGTCGGACCCGGAGGGGGGTAGGGATGGCGGTACCGCGGACGGACCGCGGAGGGTGTCCGTCAGATCCCGTCGCCTCTCGCCCGGCGATGCAGGAGCCAGGTACCGCCCGCGGCGGCGACGGCGAGAGCCGCCACGCCTGCCGCGGTCTGCACGGGGTCGGGGCCGAGTGCGCCGCCGACCCCCGTCTTCACGCCTCCTCGCGGACGCGTCGGATCCTTGGCCGCGGCCAGGGTGACCACCAGGTCACCGGTCACGGTCGCGTTCCGGCCGCCGGAGCACTTCGCGACGATCTCGTACGTCCCCGGCTGCGCGCTCTGCGGCACCCGGAACCGTCCGATCACGTCCTGCTCGTGCGTACTGGGCGCGAGCGTGAACGTGCCGCCGCCGACCGCGGTGGCGTCGCCCGCCGCCGAACCGTCCGCGCCGCACGCCGCCGTGTTGACGGTGACCTCCGACCCGGGCACCACGGTGGAGGGGAAGACCTCCAGGCTCCGCGTGTCACCGCCGTACGCGGGCGCGGCGACCAGGCCCGCGGTCGCGACGGCGAGCGCGGTACCGGTCAGCAGACGGGCCGTACGTCGCATCGTGGTGCTCCTCCGAGAGGGCACGGCCCGCGGCACCCCCAATGGGCCGCTGCGTCGGTCGTACCCCTGCCTTATCGAGAAAAGGGGCAGTCGACTGCGGCCGCTTCCTGAAGGTCTGTCGGAAATACGGCGAACGGGTGTCGATCCGGGTGGTGCGCGGGCTGGTCGTGATGGCGTCTTTGCAGGTCAGCGGCGTATGGCAGATACGTCGCGGAAGAGCACCCGAAGGATGGCGGGGTGGGCTGTGAACGGGTGACGAGAGGGCTGCGGCGTGTCTGTGGGGTTGGCGTCGCGGGCGCTCGGCGAGCGCGAAGGACACACGGTCGGTCCAAGCGGCAGTCGGACGTCCCCGTCGCTCGTGCGGGCGACCGGCGCCGTGCGTCCCCGTCCGCCGTCCGGCCGGCGCGCCTAAGGTCCCGGCCATGAGCGAAAGCGACATCACCCGGCGACGGGCGCTCGCGCTGGGCGGTGCCGCCGCGGGTGCCGTCCTTGGACTCGGGATCAGCTCCTGTTCCTCCCCGCACCGCGGCCTGCACGGGCCGGGTCCGGACAAGGTACCGGCCCCCGCCCCCGGCGCCGAACTGTGTGTGCTCACCCCGAGCGTCACGGAGGGGTCGCACCACCTGCCCGGCGCGCGCCGCGAGACGCTCCATGCATCTTTGCAACATG
>CBFHCJ010000396.1:0-6596 GCA_965654005.1 uncultured Streptomyces sp.
CGCCTTCGTCGCCGATCAAGGCGTACGTCATCTGTTCGCCTCCCACTGTTCCCTGTCCGCTAGACGGACCGGGCACGCGGCAGACACTGGGTGCCAGATACGGTGGAGGCACCATGAGCGCTTCGCAGACCTCCGACGCCCCCACTCTCCTTGTCAAGATCTTCGGCAAGGACCGGCCCGGCCTGACCGCCGGCCTGTTCGACACCCTGGCCGCCTACAACGTCGACGTGGTCGACATCGAGCAGGTCGTCACCCGGGGCCGGATGGTGCTCTGCGCCCTCGTGACCGAGCCCCCGTCGGGGCTGGAGGGCGATCTTCGGGCCACTGTCCACAGCTGGGCGGAGTCCATGAAGATGCAGGCGGAGATCATCTCCGGCATCGGCGACAACCGTCCGCGTGGCCTCGGCCGCTCCCTCGTCACCGTCCTCGGCCACCCGCTCACCGCCGAGTCCACCGCTGCGATCGCCGCCCGTATCACCGCGGCGGGCGGCAACATCGACCGTATCTTCCGGCTCGCCAAGTACCCCGTGACCGCCGTCGAGTTCGCCGTGTCCGGCGTGGAGACCGAGCCGCTGCGCACCGCCCTGGTGACCGACGCCGCGGCACTCGGTGTCGACATCGCCGTCGTCGCGGCCGGTCTGCACCGGCGGGCCCAGCGCCTGGTCGTCATGGACGTGGACTCGACGCTCATCCAGGACGAGGTGATCGAACTGTTCGCCGCGCACGCCGGCTGTGAGGCGGAGGTCGCCGAGGTGACGGCGGCCGCCATGCGCGGTGAGCTGGACTTCGAACAGTCGCTGCATGCGCGCGTGGCGCTGCTCAAGGGGCTCGACGCGTCGGTGGTGGACAAGGTGCGCGCCGAGGTCCGGCTCACTCCGGGCGCACGCACCCTGATCCGTACGCTGAAACGACTCGGCTTCCAGGTCGGTGTGGTCTCCGGCGGGTTCACGCAGGTCACAGACGATCTGAAGGAGCGGCTCGGGCTCGATTTCGCCCAGGCCAACACCCTGGAGATCGTCGACGGAAAGCTGACCGGCAAGGTCGTCGGCGAGATCGTGGACCGCGCGGGCAAGGCGCGGCTGCTGCGCCGGTTCGCCGCGGAGGCGGGAGTGCCACTGGCGCAGACCGTGGCGATCGGCGACGGCGCCAACGACCTCGACATGCTGAATGCGGCCGGTCTGGGCGTCGCCTTCAACGCCAAGCCCGTCGTCCGCGAGGCCGCGCACACTGCGGTGAACTTCCCCTTCCTGGACACCGTCCTGTATCTGCTCGGCGTCACCCGCGAAGAGGTCGAGGCGGCGGACATGCACGACGACACGCACTGAGCCGGGGCCACGGACTGAGCCGGGCACGGAGCGCCCACGGACGCGTACGTCGCCGGGGCCCGGCGCCGCACCTGCACGGTGCCGGGCCCCGTCCCGTTTCCGCGAGGGGTTACTCGCTAGGCGCCCAGTAGTCGATCAGGGTGGCCACTCCCGGCTCCAGCGACTTCCAGGAGCCGTCGAAGGAGAGCGTGGCAAAGGCGCCGGCCGGGAAGCCGCGCCGGCTCATCCGCTCTCGGGCCTCGTCGTCCGCCGCACCGGAGAGGACCTCGGCGAGACCCTGGATACCCGGGTTGTGCCCGATCAGGACCACGTTCCGCACGTCGTCGGGGGTTTCGTTGAGCACGGCGATCAGCTCGCCGGGCGAGGCGTCGTAGACCCGCTCCTCATAGACGGTTTTCGGCCGATGCGGAAGCTCCTGCACCGTGAGTTTCCAGGTCTCGCGGGTGCGGGTCGCGGTGGAGCAGAGGGCCAGGTCGAAGGAGATGCCGGTGTCCGCCAGCTTACGTCCGGCGACGGCGGCGTCCTTGCGGCCCCGGTCGGCAAGTGGACGCTCGTGGTCGGACACCTGGGGCCAGTCGGCCTTCGCATGCCGGAAGAGGACAATCCTACGGGGTTCTGCGGAGCTCATGCGTCCCAGCTTCGCATGAAACAGGCCAACGGGCCGAGGGAGTTGGCACACCCGGGGGCACGCCCGCGCACCGGCGGCTCACCAGGCCTCCCACCCCAAACCACCCCGGGTGTAACAGCCCCTGTCACCCAAAGGGCGGACCGGCGGGCGGGTGTCACGGCGCGTGATGCGTCACCGTCTGCTGGATGCGCTCGACGAGGTGGCTGAGGGCGGGGTCACCGGCGGCGCTCGCGTCCGCCGGGTTGAGTATCAGCGCCAGCAGGATGACGAAAGCCAGCATGGGCAGGGCGAGGGCCCACCACGGCAGCCGGATGTCGACGCCGCCCGTGGTCGCCGGGTGGGGCCGGGTGTGCGTACGGGCCGACATGACTGCCTCCGTGGGTGTCCGCGTGGTCGGTGGTCCGCGTCTCGCGGTCACACTTCGAAGGTACGGACTCCCCGGCCCTCAACCCATCCGGTGATCCACCCACTTGCCCCTGACACTCGCCCCCTAGGGGATGGGGGGCTGGCCCCACCCCAGGGCGTGGGCATCACGGTGAGGCGATCGTCGCAATGATGGCGATGATCACGAAGATGGCGAAGAACGCGCCGAAGACGAGCAGCATCTTCTTCTGGCCGTTCTGGGGGTTCGGGTCGAGCACGGGCATACGGTCAGTTTGGCACCCCTCCCCCGCCACGGCTCCGGCGGGGTACCGGCCGCCGACCCCGGCGGCTCCGGCGGCGTCCAGCGCCCGGGCCGGCGCTCAGCGCACCGCCTCGTCCTCCATGGTCCGGTCAAAGACGGCCAGCGCCCACGCGGTACGGCTCCGGGTGATCCGCAGCCCGTCGGCCTCGCCCCGGACGGAGGTGCTGCGGGACTGGCTGTGCGGCGGCGTCGGTGAGGAGCTGACACCGGAGATGTATCTGGACCACTTGGGGCTCATGGAAGCGATCCGCGCGGGCGACACGGCCGCGGCGGCAGCCGAGGCGGCGAGCTATCCCGTTCATGCCTCTCGACGCGCCTGACGTCCGCGGGCCGCTGACCGGACCTCACCTCGCGTGGTCGACCCACGCCGAGCGGACCTCCTCCCAGCACCGGCCGGTCAGCCGTACGGTCATCGCCGGCCCGGCGTCGACCGGGGCGGTGTCGGTGTCGAGGTCCCACCAACGGTCGCACTCGATGTGCAGGCTCACGTGATCCGTGTCGGGATATGGGTTGTGGCAGTACGCGACGACGTGCGAGCCGGTCACACCGACCCGGCAGTCGGCCCCGAAGGGCTGCGGGTCGGGGGTCTTGCCTTTCTTCACGCGCGCGTGCGGCACGGCATGCTTCCCGCGCGCGTGCGGCAGAGCATCGTACGGCAGTGCCATCACCAGGAAAGCGGCGACGAGGAAGGGGGCGTAACGCCGGGACATGCGCACAACGGGACCTCCTCGGCCGTACGGCTGCGGGGCGGTGCGTACTCCCAGCGTGCGTGCCGGGTGGTCCCGAACGCCTGGTCAGGTACTCCGAACGGGCGACGCCCCGCTCCCCACGTGAAGCGGGAAACGGGGCGTCGACCTCGTACGACAGGGCGAAGTGGGCGCGTAAGCGATTGCGCAAGCGATTGCGCGGGGGCTCGCCGGGTTCAGGCGCCGATGGCGTGCAGACCGCCGTCCACGTGGATGATCTCGCCGGTGGTCTTCGGGAACCAGTCGCTGAGCAGGGCGACGACACCGCGGCCGGCCGGCTCCGGGTCGGCGAGGTCCCACTCCAGGGGGGCGCGGGTGTCCCATACGGCGACCAGCTCGGAGAAGCCCGGGATGGACTTGGCAGCCATGGAGCCGATGGGGCCCGCGGAGATGAGGTTGCAGCGGATGTTCTGCTTGCCCAGGTCGCGCGCCATGTAGCGGCTGGTGGCCTCGAGGGCGGCCTTGGCCGGGCCCATCCAGTCGTACTGGGGCCAGGCGTACTGGGCGTCGAAGGTGAGGCCGACGACCGAGCCGCCGTTCTGCATCAGCGGCAGGCACGCCATGGTCAGCGACTTCAGCGAGTACGCGGAGACGTGCATCGCGGTGGCGACGGACTCGAACGGCGTGTTGAGGAAGTTGCCACCGAGAGCGTCCTGCGGGGCGAAACCGATGGAGTGCACGACGCCGTCGAGTCCGCCCAGCTCCTCGCCGACGATGTCGGCCAGGCGCCCGAGGTGCTCGTCGTTGGTGACGTCGAGCTCGATGACCTTGGTGGGCTTGGGGAGCTTCTTGGCGATGCGCTCGGTCAGCGTGGGCCGCGGGAACGCGGTCAGAATGATCTCGGCACCCTGCTCCTGGGCCAGCTTCGCGGTGTGGAACGCGATGGAGGACTCCATCAGCACGCCGGTGATCAGGACGCGCTTGCCCTCGAGAATTCCGCTCATGGTGATCAGTGACCCATTCCCAGTCCGCCGTCAACGGGAATGACGGCTCCAGTGATGTACGAGGCGTCGTCCGAGGCGAGGAACCGCACCGCGGCGGCGACCTCCTCCGGCTGCGCGTACCGGCCGAGCGGGACCTGCGACACGATGTTCGCGCGCTGCTCGTCGGTGAGCACCTTGGTCATGTCGGTGTCGACGAAGCCGGGCGCGACGACGTTGAAGGTGATGTTGCGCGAGCCCAGCTCACGGGCGAGGGAGCGCGCGAAACCGACCAGGGCGGCCTTGGAGGCGGCGTAGTTCGCCTGGCCGGGACCGCCGTACAGCCCGACGACCGACGAGATCAGCACCACGCGGCCCTTCTTGGCGCGCAGCATGCCGCGGTTGGCGCGCTTCACGACACGGAAGGCACCGGTGAGGTTGGTGTCGATGACCGAGGTGAAGTCCTCCTCGGTCATGCGCATCAGGAGCTGGTCCTTGGTGACGCCGGCGTTGGCGACGAGGATCTCGACCGGGCCGTGCTCGGCCTCGATCTCCTTGTAGGCCTGCTCCACCTGCTCGGTGTCGGTGATGTCGCACTTGACCGCGAGGAAGCCGGCCGGCGGCTCACCGGAGCGGTATGTGATCGCGACCTTGTCGCCGGCGTCGGCGAACGCGCGGGCGATGGCGAGGCCGATGCCCCGGTTGCCTCCAGTGACGAGAACCGAGCGGCTCAACGGATCACCCTTTCGATAGCAGTCTGTAACCCCTGCAAGACAGGCGCCTTCGTCGAAAACCTATCGGTCCGGCCCGCCGCGCGGAGAAGCGGGCACCGACAGTGGCGTACGGGACTCGCTGTCGGATCCCTACAGTCCGCGGCCCGCGTCGGTCCTCGGCGACGGGAGGGCGGCGGCCGACCCGACCTGCCGAGCCGCGTCGAACATCCGCTTGTCGTAGGTGATCCTCGGCACCCGGCCCGGTCACACCAGCGCGGGGTTCCCACAGCACTTCTTGTACTTGCGCTCCGAGCCGCACCAGCAGGGGCCGTTGCGGGGCGGAGGCCAGTCGGTCGCCCGGCCGGTGCGGGCGAGCTCGGCCGCGTACGCGGACCGGGTGTCCGAGGCGTCGGGGGAGCCGCCGCTCGTCTCCGCGTACGCCTCGAGTTCCCGCACGGTCGCCCAGCCGACCGCCACCCGCGGGACGCCCTCCTCGGACAATCTCCGCAAGGTCCGTTCGACCTGCCGCAGGTGCTCGGCGTGGTCCTCGCCATAGGCGTCGGCTGTCATCGGCCGGCGCTCCAGCAGCTTGGTGAACTCCTCTCGCGGCCAGTACAGAACGCATGCCGTCCGCAGTGCGGCGTGGCCGACAGGGCCGCGGCCGACGGGGCTGAGGCCGACGGGGCTGAGGGCCGCCAGCCGGTCCGCCAGCTCGCCGAGCTCGTCCTCGAACGCTTCAGGGCCCTGCTCGTCCAGTCGCTTGACCCAGAGCGGATCGTGCAGCTCGTCCAGCGGCCTCACCCGGCCGGGAATGGGGGACGAACGCCGCTCGTGCAGGACGTCGGCCACCTCGTCCCAGTCGTCGTGCGGCTCGCCGAGCAGCCGCCGCACGCGGTGGCGACCGATGACGAGCATCTCGACGTCGTAGTGCTGCGGGTCGGCCTCCACCGCGCTCACCGTCACCGGCGCCCCGGCGCCGAGCGTGTGCGTGATGCCGGCCGTGTACCACTCGGCGGCCGAGGCCGCCCCGTCGAACGCCTCGCAGGCCTCGGCGACGAAGTTCCAGGCACCCGCGTGCCGGGGGTGCCGCTGCCGGAACGCCACGGCCGCCGCCTGGGCCTCCTCTTCCCGTCCGGCGTCCCACAGCGTGCCGATCCGAAAGGCGTCCACCAGGTCCGGTTCCGAGCAGCCGCCGCCCTCCGGGTCCAGCAGCCGCTCGTACACCGCGATCGCACGGTCGTGCTCGCCCGAATCGCCCCAGGCGTCGGCGGCGTCCATCAGGAGCTCTTCGCGATCTTCGGGATGCTGCTCCGCCAGCTTCTCGCACTCCTGCGCCGCCTGGGCACAGGTGGCCGGTGGCGGGGGCCCACTCGCCCGGAACGCGGGAGCGGGCCGGTTCGTGCGCGCGCTGTTCTTGTTCTTACCGTTCCCGAGGCCGGTCCGCCGCTTGCTGGACATGGCTCCACCGTAGTGCGGCGGAAGTCGGTGCCGTCGGAGAACCCAGCGGGATCACCGGTGCGGGTGCCGCGCACCCGCTGGTGCGGGCGCGCCACCTGGGCACCGACCACAGCACGCTGCT
>CBFHCJ010000397.1:0-6570 GCA_965654005.1 uncultured Streptomyces sp.
GGTCACCGGCAGGGCGGTCGCGGCGGCGTCGAGCACGGCCTGCTGGAGTCGGGCGGTGGTGTGCGGGGTGGTCCACGGGGGCAGCCGGGGCGGGGCCTCCCAGCCGGCCAGGTCGTGGACGGCGGCGGCCGGTGCCGTGAGGCCGTGGGCGGCCCGCGTGATCCACTGCTGGTAGCTGCCGGGGAGGACGGCCCGGGCGAGGCCCAGCGTGCGGTAGCGGTGCAGGGCCGCATGCCCGCGCAGCTGCCGCCAGGCCCGCATGGGTCGTCGGCGGGCGGTGGCGGCGAGGTAGGACAGTGGCGCGGTCAGCGTCTCGTCGCCGCCCTGGCCGTTGAGGTGCGCCCGGGTGCCGTGTTCGGTGAGCAGCCGCAGTGTGTGGCGCAGCCGTGCCGCAGAGGCGGCGAACGAGGCGGGCTCGTCGAGCGTGAACTGGGCGGCCGTCAGGTCCTCGAAGATGCGCGGGTAGCCGGCCGGTTCGATGACTTCGTGTACGGCGCCGTCCAGCCGATCGGCGGTGTGGCGGGCCCATCGTTCGTCGGCGTTGTCCGGGGTGGAGGAACCGACGGTGAGCAGCAGCGTGTTGCTGCCGGGGCGGCTGCGGGTGGCGAGGGCGGCCAGCGCCTGGGAGTCCAGCCCGCCGGACAGCTGGACGCTCGCGTGCGCGACATCGGCCACCCGGCCCTCCACCGCATTCGTCAGGGCCTGGCGGAGCTGCTCGGCCCCCTCGCGCAGGGACAACTGTGCGGCCGGCGGGGACCAGTACCGCGAGACGCTCGTCCCGGCGGGGCTCACCGCTACCCGGTGCCCGGGAGGGACGGGGCGTACGTCCTGGTAGGGGCTGCGCGACCACTGCACAGGTCCCGGCATGTGCGGGGCCAGCAGCCGCATCTCCAGCCACTGCTCGTCGACGCCCGCGTCGGCCAACTGAGCCAGCAACCGTGCGGTGTTGGCAGCGACCGTAATGCCGTCGATGCGCGCGGTGAACAGCCGGTGCAGGCCCGCCACATCGCCGTACGACATCGTCGTGCTGCGGTGGGAGACGGCCACGTAGGGGGCGCCGGGCACCTGGGCCAGCGCTGCGGTGTCGCCGGTGGCGCAGACCCGTTCCACCAGGTCGTTCATGCGGACGGCGCCGACCGGGCAGAACCCGATCAGCGCCGCCCTGACGGGACCGGCAGCGGCCGTCCGCAGCCCCTGCCCCCACCCGCTCGCGATCAGCCAGGGACGGCCGGAGGCATGGTGAAGGACGCGGGTCTGCTCGTCCCGGCCGACCAGACGCGCGGCGACGGCCGCCGCGGCGTCGTCATCGGGCAGGACGCAGAACCACGGCGGGCGCGTCATACCGGTCGGCTGGTTCACGGCGTGTAGTACTGGCCCGCGTCGGAGTCGTCGCTCTGGCCGACGCTCACGTCGCCGAGCGTGTCGGCGCCGAACGAGCCCACCGGTGTCACTGCTGGCGGCTCGTACACCGGCGGCGGAGACGTGGTCGTCGCGCGGGGCGGCGGGGCGGTCTGCTCGGTCATGAAGCCTCCCAGGGGCGGCCGGACAGGGCGGCCCCCGTCCGGCGGTCGGCTGCCAGGGCTTGAGCCGTCCTGGCAGTGGTGCGATCACACGGTGTGCAACCTGTCTGCCCGGGGCGCACGGGCTGCCCGGGCAGACAGGGGTTCACGGGGGCAGCGCACGGTGCGTGCCACGCGCTCAACTAACCGCATCCGGTGCCGGATTGGCATGACGAAGTCACCCTGATCGCCTCGCCGTGAAACTGACGAGTTGACTACTCCTTTACTTTCGTGTGCTCGCTGCCGGGCTCTACCGTGTGAGGCATGACGGGGACCCACAATCACGCCCTCGCCGCCTGGATGGACAAACAGCAGATGGATGCGGGCGAGTTAGCCGAAGCCGTCAACGACGCGCTGGCCCAGCTCACCGGCGCCGAGGGCAAGGCGACCGAGCGACTCGTGTACCGCTGGTTGTCCGGGGAGAACCAGTGGCCCCAGGCCAAGTACCAACAGGCGCTGGTCATGGTCACGGGCCGCAGCATCACCGATTTAGGGTTCGTCCCCCGCTCCGGCGGCACCGGCGGACCGGCACCACGGGAGGGTCGCGTGAAGCGACGAGCGTTTTTCACCGCCAGCACAGGCACCGTCCTGGCCCTGGCCACCACCGCTCCGGCCGCGGCCCGGCCCACCGTCGGCACCAGCGATGTCCTGCGTCTGCGCGGCGAACTCGCCCGGCTGTATGCGATGGACGACGAGCAGGGCGGCACCACGGACTTGGAGAACGCCGCGCTCGGCCTGGTCGAGGAGACCCGCGGCCTGCAGCAGAACGGCAGCGCCACCCAGAAGACCCGCTCCCGCCTGTACGCGCTGGCCGCCGCGTTCACCGCCACCGCGATGTGGGCGGCCGTCGACTCCCGCCGCCTGGACGACGCCCAAGGACACCTCAACTCCGCTATCCACCTTGCCGGCCTGTCCGGCGACGGCCAGGTCCAGCACCAGATCTGGCGGTATGCCGCCATGCTCGCCGACCAGCGCGGCCGGTACGCCGACTCGGTCGCCGCCGCCGAAGCCGCCATGAACACCCGCGCCCACCGCACCGACCCGCTGTACGCCTCCCTCAGCCACGCCCGCCTCGCGCTGTCCGCCGCCTCCGCCGGCGACCGCCCCCGCGCGGTCCGGGCCATGAGCCGCGCCGCCGACGCCTTCGACCGCGCCGAGCTCGCCCGGCCCCGCCCGGCCAGCATGGACTTCTACACCCTCGGTGAACTCCACGGCCTGACCGGCATCACCCACTACCGGCTCGGCCACGGCGAGAACGCCGAGTTCCACACCCACCAGGCCCTGGCCGCGCTGCGCCCCGAACAGCACCGGAACCGCGCCTACTACACCGCTCAGACGGCCCTCGCCCAGCTCCAGCAGGGCGAAGCCGAGCAAGCCTGCGCCACCGCCACCACGGTGATCCCCGAACCCGGAGCCGCCACCGGCCGCGTCTCCCACCTGCTGGGCACCTTCACCGCCAGCCTCACCATGCGCGCCCCCGACGCCGCGATCACCCGCGCGTGGACCGAACGCCTCCGTACCGCCTGACCGCATTGGAGACACCCGTGACCGCGCCCGCCGGCACCGTCAAGCTCGTCCGCTACGGCATCGACCAGCTCGACGCCATCCGCCCCACCCTCGTCTCCCTGTACGCCGAGGTGTACGCCGCCGACATCGACAAGGACCCCTTCTTCTCCGTCGAGCGGTTCACCGAGCGCCTCGCCGGCCACGCCTCCCGGCCGAGCTGGGAAGCCATCGTCGCCTACGACGGCGGCGAGGCCGCCGGATACGCCTACGCCTCCGCCCTGCCCGAACAAACCGGCTGGTGGGCCCACATGCTCAAGCCCCTCTCCGAGGACGACGTCCGCGAGACCGGCCAGCGAACCCTCGCCCTGTTCGAGCTGATGGTCCGCGTCCCCTGGCGGGGCACCGGCCTCGCCCAGCGCATCCACGAGGAACTGCTCACCGGCCGTGCCGAGGAACGCGTCACCCTCCTCGTCGACCCCGAACACCCCAAGGTCAAAGCCCTGTACGAATCGTGGGGCTACCGGAACATCGGCGGCCAGCAGCCCTTCCCCGACGCACCCATCTACGCGACCATGCTCCGCCCCCTTCCCTAGGATCCCGGCCCCGGCCAGACCCTCCGCGGTACTGACGAGTCCCGGAGCGCCTTCGTGACGCGCCCCGCAGCGGAGCTGCGATACGTCGAACGAGCACCGGTGGTCCGTCTGATCCACCATGCCGGCCAGGGCAGTTCGTCAGCGGCCATGCGCACTTTGCGGTCGGGGCAGAGCGAGCTGCCACGTCCCCAGCATCAACCTCTGCAGGAAGAAGACGAACCGTGGACACCTTGTATGGCCAGGCCGGCCGCGCGCTCACGGCCGGGAACTTCGCCGAAGCCGCCGATCTGTACGAACAAGCGGCCACCGATCTGGAGGCCGAGCGAGGGTTGGAGGACGACGCCACCCTCCAGGCCCTCCTGGAATGGGGCCTGGCCCTCTACAACCTGCAACGCTACGACGAAGCCGAGATCCACCAGCGCCGCGCCCTGGACGCACGGATCAGGACCATCGGGGCCGACCACGGAGACACCCTCAACACGCGGGTCCGACTCGCCGAGTCGATCGGCGCTCAGGGACGGTGGGAGGAGGCCGAGGCCCTCGCGCGCGAGACGATTGAACTCGGAGATGAGCGCGGCTGGAACCTCCACGAGAGCGTCATCTCCGGCCGCCTCGCCATCGCCTGGATACGGCGCCGCCAAGAACGCTGGGAGGATGCAACCGGTCTGGCCCGCGCGGTCGTCGACCAGTTCCACACCATCCGCTACGACGACCACCCGTTCGCCGTGGCCGCCCGCCATCTGCTCGTCGAGTGCCTGCTCAACACCGGCGACCTGGCAGGGGCCGAAGAACAGGCCACGCGCGTACGCCAGATGCGCACCGCGAAGCTCGGCACCGACCACCCCTACACCATCATCATCAGCTGCGACCTCGCCCGCGTCCTCTCAACAGCCGGCCGATCCGAGGAGGCGCAGCCCCTCGCCGCCCAGGTCCTCCCCACAGCCGTGCGCGTCCTGGGCACCGACAACGCCCACACCCAACGACTGCGCGAACTCGCGGCTGCCTAGAGGAATCAGGGCCCTGAAGGTCCCCGCACAACCTGCGCCTTCCAAGGTGCCCGCGCGCTCCTGGCGACTGGTGTCCGGACGGTGCCTTGCACCCCTTGCCTGACCAAAGTGACGAACGAGGAAAATCCGCTATCGCGATGAACCACGACCTCGCCGCCGAGTTCCACCGCCGCGCCGAAGAAGACCAAGCGGCGCGCCGCCTCGCGACAAAGACTCATGAAGGACGCGAGATGCGCCGGATCGACGTCGACAACACCTCCTGGCTCAAGGAGGTCATCGCCGAACACGGCTGGCCAGGCGTGGCGTTGGTCGGTGAACAGGGAGCCGATGAGGCATGGCTTCTTGCCCAGCACGCCGATCTCGACCCAGCCTTCCAGCGCCAGGCCCTCGAACTCCTGAAGACCGCGGTCGCGGCCGGGGATGCCCCTCCACGCCACCTGGCCTATCTCACCGACCGGGTTCTGGTCGCGGCTGGCGAACCCCAGGTGTACGGAACGCAGTACACCCACGAGCCAGATGGCTCGAACCTGCACCCACAGCCCATTGCAGACCCTGACCGGCTCGATGAGCGCCGCGCCGCGATGGGGCTGGAACCCGCGGCGGAGTACGACCAGCGCATGCGCGGCTACTGACCGCCCCCGAACGACCTCAAGGAACAAGATCGTGAGACTGAATGTCGTGGCCCGTGGATGAGATAGCCGGGAGAAGTGCAGGTCGCCACAACGGAACGGGACATTCCGAGTGCCAATGGCGGGCTGGCCGAGCTCGGGGGTGGTGTGCGTGAGCTGGGTGAGCGGTCAGTGGCGCATGGGCGCTGTCCGTGGGGTGTCAGAATCTGTCGATGCCGATCACGTTGCCGAACGGGTCGGTGAGCTGTGCGATTTGCGGCCGGTGTCGTCGCCGATGCCGAGGGAGCCGCGGTGGTGGGTGCAGCCGGCATCGAAAAGGCGCTGTCGTACGGCGTCGACGTCGTCGACGGCCCAGTACGGCACGGGGCCGCCGCCGCGCCGGTTGCGCGTCCAGCGGGTGGAGGCCGAACTCGACGACGGCGACGTCGAGCCAGGCGTACACGGCATCGCCGTCAACATCGAGGTGGACTCCGGAGTCGAGGACGTTGCGCCACCAGCGGGCGGACTTCTCTTTCGCCGTGGGCGAGTGGACGGCGGATCGGTGGGAGCCTCGGTCAGCCGCTGGTGGTGACCTCCGCGCATGTGGAGCGGATCTGCTGGTCGTGGTGCCGGCCGACGCCTAGGAGCAAGGTGACCAGAGTGCTGGCGGCGACCGTCTCCCGTGCCAGCGCCGTGGCTTCCTGGGCGTGGCCGACGCGGTACAGGAGTACCGCGAGGTCCGCCTGCGCCCGCAGAGTATGCGGGTGCTCGGGACCCAGTGCCTCGGCGCGTGCGGCGGCCAGCGCGCTGGCGACATCCAAGGCATCGTTGTAGCGCTCCTTGTTTCCCAGCAGCCGCACCATCAGATGCCGTGAAGCCAGAGTGATGCGGTGCCGACTGCCGAGCGCCTGGGTGAGTGCCCCAGTCACTGACCGCAGCATCTCTTCCGCGTCCGCCGCTCCGGTGCGTTCGAGAACCCAGGTCAGGGTCAGCCGCGCGGCCAAGGCCTCCTCGTGCGTCGGCGGCAGCGCAGCCTCGGCGCGGCGGATGGCCTCGTGGGCCAGGGCCTCGGCCTCTTCCCAGCGGCCCTGCTCGCCGATGGCCTCGGCCAGGCGCGCCATCGCCCCGATCGTCTCGGTTGCCGTGGGCCCCGCGAGCTCCTCCCGGCCCTTCAGAACCTCGCGCAGCCGGGTCTCGCCATCGGCCCACCGGCCCTGCCCGTAGGCGACCAGGGCATGGTCGTGCAGAGCCTTCAGATACGGAAGGCTGCCCGCTGCACCGGATTCCGCCAGCGTGC
>CBFHCJ010000398.1:0-6564 GCA_965654005.1 uncultured Streptomyces sp.
AGCCGGGCCGCCGCGTAGCCGCTGGGTCCCGAGTCCTCTGCTTCCGTACGTGCGTCCGTACTCGTCACCCAGCGACTCCTGTTCCTTCGTGTCCTACAGCGCGTCGGGTCCGCGCTCGCCGGTCCGGACCCGGACCGCCGTCTCGACCGGGATGGACCAGACCTTGCCGTCCCCGATCTTGCCGGTGCGGGCCGCCTTGACGATGACGTCGATCAGCTGTTCGGCGTCATCGTCCTCGGCCAGCACCTCGATGCGGATCTTGGGGACCAGGTCGACCGTGTACTCGGCGCCGCGGTAGACCTCGGTGTGTCCCCGCTGACGACCGTAGCCGCTCGCCTCGGTGACCGTCAGGCCGTGTACCCCGAAGGCCTGCAGGGCCTCCTTGATCTCGTCGAGCCTGTGGGGCTTCACGACGGCGGTGATGAGCTTCATGCGTCCACCTTCTTGGTCTGCGTGCCGGCCAGGGCCGAAGCGACGGCTCCGACGACACCGCCGCCCGCGCCGCTGAAGTCGTATGCGGTCTCGGCGTGCTCGGCCTGGTCGATGCCCGAGATCTCCGCGTCCTCGCTGACCCGCATCCCGATGGTCTTGTCGAGGACGAAGGCGAGGATCGCGGCGCAGATGAGGGAGTAGAAGAGGACTCCGAAGACACCGGCGCACTGGATCCAGAACTGGTGCAGGCCGCCGCCGTAGAAGAGGCCCTTGACGTCGGACTGGCCCTTGCCGCTGGCGAAGAGGCCGATCAACAGGGAGCCGAGGATACCGCCGACCATGTGCACACCGACGACGTCGAGCGAGTCGTCGTACCCGAACTTGAACTTCAGGCCCACGGCCGCGGCGCACGCGACACCGGCGATGACGCCGACCGCGATCGCGCCCATCGGGGAGACCGCGCCACCCGACGGGGTGATGGCGACCAGACCGGCGACGGCACCGGAGGCGGCGCCCAGCGTGGTGAACGCGCCGTGGCGGATCTTCTCGTAGGCGAGCCAGCCCAGCATGGCGGCGCCAGTGGCGATCTGCGTGTTGACGAACATCAGCGGGCCGACGCCGTCGTCGTTGCCGAGCCAGGAGCCGGCGTTGAAGCCGAACCAGCCGAACCACAGCAGACCGGCACCGAGCATGACCAGCGGGAGGCTGTGCGGGCGCATCGGGTCCTTCTTGAAGCCGACGCGCTTGCCGATGACCAGGATCACACCGAGCGCCGCGGCACCGGCGTTGATGTGCACCGCGGTACCACCGGCGAAGTCGATCACACCGAGCTTGAAGGCCCAGCCGCCGGTGCCCCAGACCCAGTGGGCGACCGGGAAGTACACGATCGTGACCCACAGGGTGAGGAACAGGGCCCAGGCGGAGAACTTGACGCGGTCCGCGATGGCGCCGCTTATCAGGGCGGGCGTGATGATCGCGAACATCATCTGGAAGATGGCGAAGACGAAGACCGGGATGGTGAATCCGGGCCAGAGGTCCATCTTGCCGATGCCGCTGAATCCGAGGTAGTCGGACGTCCAGCCGATGAGCGAGCCCTTGTCCGTGCCGAAGCTCATGGAGAAGCCGTAGAGCACCCACAGGACGGTGACGATCCCCATGCTGATGAAGTTCATCATCAGCATGTTGAGGGTGCTCTTGACGCGGACCATGCCTCCGTAGAAGAAGGCCAGGCCCGGCGTCATGATCAACACCAGGGCGGAACAGATCAGCATGAAGCCTGTGTTGGCGGACGACAGCTTGGGTGCGTCCGCCGCAAGCGTGATGGCGGCTGGTGCCATCGGCGTCTCCTCGTCGATTGGTACGGCCCCGTGCGGGCGAAGCCTGAGAGCGGTCCGGTCATGAGAGGCGGGCCGGTTATGCGCCACGAGATTGGCGCAGCGCCGTTTCGGTCGAAGCCCCTCGATGTTTCGCCGCCGTGACGAAGGCGCCATGTGTGTTACGCGTTGATGAACTGCCGGATCTCGGCCACGTCGATCGTTATCGTGACGCAACCTTTCGTGAAAGGGACTGCGCAGGGGACCGTTCCTGCCGATTCGGCGCCGGTTCCGCGGACCTGGCCGGTCGCGGCGGAGATTCCCCGCTCAATGGTCACCGTATGCAAGCCGGCCACGACCGGCCATCCGATGACCGGGCTGGGGGAGCCGAGTCGGGCAGTTCGGGATGGCGGCCGCGGCCGGGGTCCAAGGGCCCTTGGTTCCGGGGGACCCGGAGGGTCAGACCGCCTCCGCGGTCTCGGGCAGATGGGTGCCGAGATGCTCGGCCAATTCGACGACCTCGGCAAGATCACCGAATTCGCGTACAGCAGTGTCCACGGTCTTTCGAATACGAGTGTTGACCCGCTCCGACCGCACCTTTCCGGCGATTTCCATGGCCTGCTTGGCCAGCACCGCGCCTTGTTGCGGCTCGCGCTGGAGCAGGTGAACGGTGGCCATGCCGATGAGGTTGAGTGCGTACGACCGCTGGTGCTCGGTGTCCCCGGCGAAGAGGTCGACGGCCTTCTGCATCAGGGGCTCGGCGAGGGACGCGTAGGTGGGGCTGCGGCCCGCGACATAGGCGAGGTCGCGGAAGGAGTGGGAGTTCTCTGCATGCAGCTCCGCCTCGGAGAAGAAGCGGATCCAGTCGGGCTCGGGCTCGTCGAACTCGAGTGCGTCGGCGAAGGTGTCCTCGGCCATCCGGACGGCGCGCTTGCACTTTCCCGGCTGGCCCATGTTCGCGTACGCGCGCGCCTCCATCGCATACAGCATCGCCTGGGTGCGCGGGCTCGCGCAGTCGCGGCTGCCGTACTGGGCGAGGTGGATGAGTTCCAGGGCGTCCTCGGGCCTGCCGAGGTGGATCATCTGACGGCTCATGCTGGAGAGGACGTACGAGCCGAGCGGCTTGTCGCCCGCTTCCTTGGCGGCGTGCAGCGCGAGGACGAAGTACTTCTGAGCGGTGGGCTGCAGTCCGACGTCGTAGCTCATCCAGCCGGCCAGTTCGGCCAGCTCGGCGGCGACCTTGAAGAGGCGCTTGGCGGTGGCCTCGGGCTGGGGCTCCTGGAGGAGGTCGGTGACCTCGTGGAGCTGGCCGACAACCGCCTTGCGGCGCAGGCCGCCGCCGCACTGTGCGTCCCACTGACGGAACATCGCGGCGGTGGTCTCGAGAAGCTCCATCTCGGGCCTGGAGAGCCGTCCCCGGGGACGCCCGGAGGACAGGGCCTCGGGCTCCTCGCGCGGGGCGGCCGGGCTCGGCACGAGCCAGCGCTGCATGGGTTCGATGAGGGACGGGCCCGCGGACAGGGCCAGCGAGGTCCCGAGGAAGCCGCGCCGCGCCAGCATCAGGTCGCTGCGCGAGAACTCGCTGATCAACGCCACTGTCTGCGGGCCCGTCCAGGGCAGGTCCACTCCGGACACGGAGAGTGACTGATGGGCGGTGCGCAGCCCGAGGTCCTCGATCGCGACCGCACAGCCGAAGCGCTCGGAGAACAGCTCCGAGAGGATCCGCGGGATCGGCTCGCGGGGGTTCTCCCCGTCGAGCCAGCGGCGCACCCGCGAGGTGTCCGTCGAGATGTGGTTGGCCCCCAACTGGCGGGCCCGGCGGTTCACTTGCCGCGCCAGCTCGCCCTTCGACCAGCCACTGCGCACGAACCACGAGCCGAGCAATTCGTTGGGGCGCTTGTCAGCGTTCGCTCCGCTTCCGCCGTTACCGCCCACTCGAACGCCCCCATCCCTGAAACCACCTGCGCGCTGCATGCGCCAAGCCCTACCAGAATGCCGGGGCGCACGGCCCCGCGTCCGGCCGTTCTCACCGTCGGGTGGGAACCCGACTTGCCTCCGGCATACCCACGAGTGCACGCGTCCCCAGGACTCGCGCACTCAAAGTAATCCTACGATCACTGGTCCAGCCATGGCGATTACAGAAACGCCACCATTCGCCACCCCTTCGAATGAACTCACGATCGCCTCCGCAGGATTCACTTGACACATCGACCGGAAGTGGATGGAGCGGTGCACTCACCGGCGCGCATCGCCGAACGCACCACCCGGAATGCGCCCGGGCGCCGCCCGCACCCTCGACAACGAGCGGTGAGGCGAGCGAAGTGACGGAACGAACGTCAAAACGTCAAAACGCCGAAACGTCAAACGCCGAAACGCCCGAAACGTCGAAACGCAGAGTCACGATTCCCTTCCGTGGCGTAACCACCGGCGCGCTGTACCCGTTGGAGGGGGCATGGGCTTCACGATCGGCGGCACGCGGGGTACCCGCGAAATCCGGCCTGGCGCACGACGCCGCGGCCGCTCGTCGGAGTGCGTCACCGTGGCCGAGTACAGCGGCCTGTGGGGCTGGGACGTGGTGCCCGGTGCGCGGGCGGTCGCGGGGGCGTGCTCGTGCGGCCGGACGGACTGTGCCGCGCCCGGCGCTCATCCGCTGGACTTCGCGGCCGTCGTACGTGCGGGCGCCACGCTCGATGAGGCGGCCGGGGCCTGGGCCGAGGTGCCCGGCGCCTCGGTGATGCTGCCGGTGGGCCGCGCGTTCGACGTGATCGAGGTCGCCGAGGCGGCCGGGCGGCGCGCGCTGGTCCGCCTCGAACGCATGGGCCTGCCCCTGGGCCCGGTGACGGCGACCCCGGAGGGTCGCGCCCACTTCTTCGTCGCCCCGGGCTCCGCGGCCGGGCTCCCCTCGCTGCTGTACCGGATGGGGTGGGACGACGCGGCCCTCGACCTGCACGCCCTGGGCCCGGGCTCGTACATCACGGCCCCGCCCTCGGACCGCGGCGGCCTGGGCCCGGTCCGCTGGCTGCGCTCCCCCGCCCTCGACTCGGCGACCAAACCACCGGAGGCCCGCCTGCTGATCGGCACGCTGGCGTATGTGGCACACCGGTCGTGGGCGTGACCCCGCCGCTTGGCCGCACAGGGCGGCCCGGGTGGCCCACACCGGGTGGCCACACCGGGTGCTGCCCACACCGGGTGGCCAACCCCTCACGCACTCGGCCCGTCGGGCAGCAACAGCGAGGGGCCCCATCACATCTGCACCATGTGGTGGGGCCCCTCTTTCGTACGCCACTTCGTACGCCACTTCGTACGCCGCCGGTGACGCCGTACGCCTCGTCGTGTGCCGTCAGTCGCCGATAAGCGCATCCACGAACGCCTCCGGCTCGAACGGTGCCAGGTCGTCCGCGCCCTCGCCGAGACCGACCAGCTTGACCGGCACGCCCAGCTCGCGCTGGACCGCGACCACGATGCCGCCCTTGGCCGTGCCGTCGAGCTTGGTCAGCACGATGCCGGTGATGTCGACGACCTCGGCGAAGACGCGGGCCTGGACCAGACCGTTCTGCCCGGTCGTGGCGTCGAGGACGAGCAGCACCTCGTCCAGCGGGGCGTGCTTCTCGACGACGCGCTTGACCTTGCCCAGCTCGTCCATGAGGCCCGTCTTGGTGTGCAGGCGCCCGGCGGTGTCGATGAGCACGACGTCGTAGCCCATCTCCTTGCCTTCCTTGACCGCGTCGAAGGCGACGGACGCGGGGACGCCTGCCTCAGGCCCGCGCCCGGAGTAGGCGCCCACCCGCTCGCCCCAGCTCTGCACCTGCTCGGCGGCGGCGGCACGGAAGGTGTCGGCGGCACCCAGGACGACGGTCCGGCCGTCGGCCACCAGGACGCGGGCGAGCTTGCCGGTGGTGGTGGTCTTACCGGTGCCGTTGACGCCGACCACCATCACGATGCCCGGCTTGCTGGTCTCGGGCTCGGTCTTCACGGTGCGGTCCATGTCGGTGCCGACCAGGGCGAGCAGCTCCTCGCGCAGCAGCTGGCGCAGCTCCTGAGGCGTACGGGTGCCGAGCACCTTCACGCGCTCGCGCAGCCGCTCGACCAGCTCCTGGGTGGGCTGCACACCGACATCTGCGGTGAGCAGTGTGTCCTCGACCTCCTCCCAGGTCTCGTCGTCGAGATGCTCGCGGGACAGGAGCGTGAGCAGCCCCTTGCCGAGCGCGTTCTGCGAGCGGGAGAGGCGGGCGCGCAGGCGTACCAGACGGCCGGCGGTGGGCTCGGGGATCTCGATCGGGGGCGCCTCGACGGCGGGCGGCTCCTCGACCGCGACCGGAGCGGAGGCCCCCGGGAGATCCACCTCCTCGATCGTCCGGCGAGGTTCCTCGCGCGGTGTCTCGGCCTCGTCGCCGACGTGCGGCTCGGCCGGAGGGGCGGTGATGTCGGGCGCTGCGGGGGGCGGCGGGGGCAGCTGCTTCCTGCGGCGGCTGCCGACCAGGAGCCCGCCCAGCACGACAAGCGCGACCACGGCGATGATTACAGCAAGGATGACGGTTTCCATAACACCACCAGTATTGCGTGAGCTCCTGCTCGGCCGTTCGTCGTACGCGCGGGGCCAGGGACCCCACCGGGCCGGTTCCGACCCGGCTGGTGTTGATCGCGGAATACTCGGTCGTTCGCTGAGCGGCGGAGCAGCGTGAGCCGGCCGCCGCGCGCTAACGGCCGCCGCGTATCTAACGGAGGCGCTGGGAGATGACCTTCGACACACCGTCGCCCTGCATCGAGACGCCGTACAGCGCGTCGGCGACCTCCATCGTGCGCTTCTGGTGCGTGATCA
>CBFHCJ010000399.1:0-6547 GCA_965654005.1 uncultured Streptomyces sp.
TCGACTTTCCGCCAGTCGATCGACGGCCAGTCGGTGATCTCGTCCTCCGGTCCGTTCGCCGTGCCGGCGAGGGGTACACCGATCCCGGCTACGTCGTTGCCGACGAGCTGGGTGTGCCACTGAACACGCGGCAGCTGCGGGAGCGTGCGTATCGGCTTATGCGGAGGTTTGAGCTGCGGCAGGCGCGCTTGTATGACGCCCGCCACTCGTGCTTGAGCTATCTGGCGGTGAACGGCGTCCCGGATGTTGTGCTGGCCGCGTGGGCGGGGCACACGAACGCCTCGTTCACGAAGAGGAAGTACGTCCACCTAGAAGCGGAGGACATGCGGGCCGCTGCGGCCGCATGGGACAGCTTCCACGGCGTGTGAGAGATTGTGAGATATCTGGCCGTACACGCCGTCGCACGTCCCATCTGAACAGGTGAAATGCCTGAAGACGTAGAACAGTGTACTGATTCTACTGGCCGTTCGTGCAGGCCAGCGCAACGGGCCGGTTCGGTGGAAAGTACGAGACGCCCGTCACGCGGGGGTGGGATCGGCGGTCCGGCGGCTACGACCCCTCCGCGACCTCCGCCAGGATGTCCGCGTGGCACAGCTCGGGCGCGCACCAGCACGCGAGCGTCTTGCGCAGCTTGGGCACCTGGGCCAGCAGGTCAGGGCGTTCCATGAGGTACTCCCGGTACTTGGCCATCACCTCGGCACGAGTCATCCCGTCGTGCCTTTTCTTCGGGGTGTCGATCCGGAACGGGTCGTACAGCGGGTGCTGGGGGAGATCCCAGCCGCCCCTGGTCAAGCGGCGGCCGACGTGGACGACGTTCTTGGGGGCGTGTTCCAGCCGGGGGCCGAACTCCTGGAGACGGCCCTTCAGGTTGATCACCTTGGTGGTCACGCGGACTCCCTCCGGAGCGTTGGTACTCCTACGCGGCCGGCCCCTCGTACGGCAGCAGTTCCGGGCGCTTGGCCGGGCGGCCGTCCCCCGACGAGCGGCCGGTCAGCCGCCGCCCTATCCACGGCAGCAGGTGCTGCCGGGTGAAACGGACGTCCGCGGTCCGGCGGGCGAGCCAGCCGGGCGGCGCGCTCGGCGGCAGCGCTGTGCGCCACTCCGTATCCTCCGCCTCGTACCCGAGCGTCTGCCACACGGCTTCTGCCACCCGGCGGTGTGCCTCGGCCGTCAGATGGAGCCGGTCCACGTCCCAGAGGCGCGGGTCGGCCAGCGACGCGGCACCGTACAGGTCGACCACCTTCGCGCCATGTCGTACGGCGAGTTCGTCGACGCAGCCGAACAGCTCCTCCATGCGGGGCCGGAAGCGTTCGAGGACCGGGCCCTGACGTCCGGGGCTGCGCATCAGCACGAGCTGCTCGCACGAGGGGGCAAGGCGCTCCACTGCCTCCGTCAGCAGTCCTCGCACGCGGCCCATGTCGCACTTGGGGCGCAGTGTGTCGTTGAGGCCGCCGACCAGCGTGATCACATCGGGCCGCATGGCGGCGGCGAGGTCCACCTGCTCGTCGACGATCTGTGCGATCAGTTTGCCGCGCACGGCGAGGTTGGCATACCGGAATCCGGACGTCCGTGCGGCCATCCGGCCCGCGAGGACGTCGGCCCAACCGCGGTAGGAGCCGTCGGGCAGCAGGTCCGACATGCCTTCGGTGAAGGAGTCACCGACCGCGACCAGGCTGGTGTACGTGGGGTTCGTCTGCATGGCGTCGACGATGGTATCCCGGTCACATACCCGCCGGTCGGTCACCCCTCGGGCACCGCGGGCAGCGGCACCTCCGGGGTCGCCCCTCGCCCGTCCACCGAGGGCCCGCGGCCTGCCCCGCACCGGCACACCGAGGTTTCCGGGGCCTGCCCACGTCGGGGCATCGACACTCCCGGCCGTCCAAGTCGGCGCATCGACGCTCCCGGCCTGCCCCGAGCCCGCGCACCGAGTCCCCCGGCCCGCCTCAAGCCGGCTGGCCGAACAGCTCTCGCAGTACGTCCTCCATCGTCATCAGACCCGCCAGCCGTCCGTCCGTGCCCAGGACCGCCGCCAGGTGCGTACGACTGTCGCGCATTGCCGTGAGGACGTCGTCCAGTGGTGTGCTCTCCCGTACGCGCGCGACGGGGCGCATGTCCCGCAGCCGGAACGGATCGTCACGCGGTGAGGCGTCCAGGGCGTCCTTGACATGCAGGTAGCCGATGATCCGCCGGCCCTCGTCCACCACGGGGAAGCGCGAGAACCCGGACTCGGCCGACAGCCGCTCCAACTGCTCCGGAGTGACACCCACGCTCGCGTACACGACGCGTTCCAGCGGTACCACCACGTCGCGCACGGGGCGGCGGCCCAGTTCCAGCGCGTCGTGCAGCCGCTCCTGGGCGCGATCGTCCAAGAGCCCGGCCGCGGTGGAGTCCATGACGAGCCGAGCCAGTTCGTCGTCCGAGAACGTGGCCGTGACCTCGTCCTTCGTCTCCACGCGCAGCAGCTTGAGCAGCCCGTTGGCGAAGGCGTTCACGGCGAAGATCACCGGGCGCAGCGCCCGGGACAGGCCGACCAGCGGCGGGCCCAGCAGCAGCGCCAGACGTACAGGCTCCGCGAGCGCGATGTTCTTCGGCACCATCTCGCCCAGCAGCATGTGCAGATACGTCGCCAGGGTCAGCGCGATCACGAACGACACGGCACGGCCCCCGGCTTCCGGGACGCCCAGCGTGTGGAACGCCGGCTCCAGCAGATGTTCGATCGCGGGCTCGGCAACCACACCGAGGACCAGGGTGCACAGGGTGATGCCGAGCTGGGCCGTCGCCATCAGCGCCGACACGTGCTCCAGGCCCCACAGCACGCTGCGCGCCCGCCGGTCACCCGCCTCGGCGTGCGGCTCGATCTGACTGCGGCGCACGGAGATCAACGCGAACTCGGCGCCCACGAAGAAGGCGTTCGCGACGAGCGTCAGCAGACCGATCAGCAGCTGGACGACGGTCACAGGTCCCCCTCCTTGGCGGTGGCCGGCGCGTGCATGAGTACGCGCGCGGCACGGCGCCCGGACGCGTCCACCACGTCGAGGCTCCAGCCGGCGACCTCGACGCTGTCGCCCTTGACCGGTATGCGGCCGAGTTCCGCGGCGACGAGGCCGGCCAGCGTCTCGTACGGGCCCTCGGGCACCCGCAGCCCGACGCGGGCGAGTTGGTCGATACGGGCCGAGCCGTCGGCCGAGTACAGAGTCCGGCCGGCGGCGTCCGTGCCGGCGGGGGCCAGGTCGGGTGTCTCTTGCGGATCGTGCTCGTCGCGTACCTCGCCGACGACCTCCTCGACGATGTCCTCCAGCGTGGCCACCCCGGCGGTGCCGCCGTACTCGTCGATCACGACGGCCATGGTGTTCTTGCCGGAGAGCCGGTCCAGCAGTCTGTCCACGGTGAGCGGCTCCGGGACGAAGAGCGCATCCCGCATCACCTGTGCCACCGAACGCTGCGGCCTCTCGTCGGCGGGCACGGCCACGACGTCCTTGATGTGCGCGATACCGACGACCGAGTCCAGGCTGCCGCGGTAGACGGGGAAGCGGGAGAGCCCCGTCGCGCGCGTCGCGTTCGCCACGTCCTCGCAGGTCGCCTGGACGTCGAGGGCGACGACCTGGATGCGCGGGGTCATCACGTTCTCCGCGGTGAGGTCGGCGAGGTTGAGGGTGCGGACGAACAGTTCGGCGGTGTCCGCCTCCAGGGCGCCCTCCTTCGCGGAGTGCCGGGCCAGTGCCATCAACTCTTGGGGCTCGCGAGCGGAGGCCAGTTCCTCGGCCGGTTCGATGCCGAAGCGGCGGACGACGTGGTTCGCCGTGTTGTTCAGATGCCCGATGAACGGGCGGAACGCGGCGCTGAACCAGCGCTGCGGCGTGCCCACCCGTTTGGCCACGGCGAGCGGTGAGGAGATCGCCCAGTTCTTGGGCACCAGCTCGCCGACCACCATCAGGAACACGGTCGACAGACCAGTGCCGATGACCAGGGCGACGGACGTGGACGCCGAGTGCGACACGCCCAGCGCCTCTAGCGGCCCCGCGATCAGCTTGGCGATCGACGGTTCGGAGAGCATGCCGACCACCAGGTTGGTGACCGTGATCCCGAGCTGGGCGCCGGAGAGCTGGAACGTCAGATTCCGTACTGCCTTGAGGGCGCCCGCCGCGCCGCGCTCACCGCGCCGCGCGGCATGCTCCAGCGCGCTGCGCTCGACCGTGGTGAGCGAGAACTCGGCCGCGACGAAGCCACCGCAGGCGAGCGAGAGCAGGACCGCCACCAACATGAGCAGCACTTCGGTCATCGGGTCACCTCCGTCCCATGGTCGGTCAGGGACACGAGGACCGCGCGATCTCGGGTACTGGGAGGCTCGCCCATCGGCGGATGCTCACACCCTTCCATGGTGGGCCGGATTGGACCCTCTTTGGCAAAGGGTTGGCAAAGTGGCTCGGTCGGTGAGGGGCTTCAGCCGGCGGCGCCAGTGCTCCTCGGCGGTGGCCGGCGGCGCCGAGCCGATGCCCTGGCGCCGCCGGTCCGGGTGCACCGCGAGCCGGTAGAGGTGGCGTCGCCATCCGTCGAGTCTTGGCCGCTCACAAAGATCCGCCATCCGGCTGCGTGCCTACAGGGGCTTGACTGACCATGGCGTCGACCTGTCGCCCGCCCAGGGAAGCGAATCGTTGTGCGCGAAGGCGGCGGGCCAGGCAAACGTCACGATCGCCGAAAGGCGCTGAGGAACCCTGGAGCGCGCCTCAATGATCCACCACGGGCCCCGGAGCTGTGCTAGAGTTCCGGAGTTGCAGTTGTGGTACCCATGAACCTATGTGCGCCTGACGGGAATGTTTATCCTTTGGGTGCATTATTTGTTTTCCCGGCATCTCCGGATGGGGCCTCTGCCTACAGAAGGAGAAAGTCATGGCACAGGGAACCGTGAAGTGGTTCAACGCCGAAAAGGGTTTCGGCTTCATCCAGCAGGACGGCGGCGGCCCCGACGTCTTCGCTCACTACTCGAACATCGCGACCCAGGGCTTCCGTGAGCTCCAGGAGGGTCAGCGGGTCTCCTTCGACGTCACGCAGGGCCAGAAGGGCCCGCAGGCGGAGAACATCGTCCCCGCCTGATCGCCGGACGCGTATCCGCTCACCGGGGTCCGCACCGTAATGGTGCGGACCCCGGTTTGTGCTGTTTCCAGGAAGGCAAACAAATGCATGTCCCGCAGGCCCCAGAAGTCGAACCGGCGCGCCTCGTCGCCCCCACCGTCCGCGTCGTCGCCGAGGGAATTCCGGCTGCCGGAAAGCACGACACCCGCACTTCCCGCTGTCGAGGACTTCGCCGGTCTGGACATGCCCGCGGGGCTGCTGAAGACCCTCACCGCGCAAGGCGTGACCACCCCCTTCCCCATCCAGGCCGCCACGCTGCCCAACTCGCTCGCCGGCCGAGACGTGCTGGCCCGGGGACGCACCGGCTCCGGCAAGACCCTCGCGTTCGGGCTTGCGCTCCTGGCCCGCACGGCCGGACTGCGCGCGGAGCCCAAGGCACCCCTCGCCCTCGTGCTGGTGCCCACCCGTGAACTCGCCCAGCAGGTGACGGACGCGCTGACCCCCTACGCGACGGCGGTGAACCTTCGGCTGGCCACCGTGGTCGGCGGGCTGTCCATCACCAAGCAGGCCGCTGCACTCCGGCGCGGCGCCGAGGTACTCGTGGCGACGCCCGGCAGGCTCAACGACCTGGTGGCACAGGGTGACTGCGTGCTCGACAGCGTCCGCATCACGGTGCTGGACGAAGCCGACCAGATGACCGACATGGGCTTCCTGCCGCAGATCACCAAGCTGATCCAGCAAGTGCGGCCCGACGGACAGCGCATGCTCTTCTCAGCCACCCTGGACCGCAACATCGACCGCTTGGTGCAGCGGTTCCTGACCGACCCCATGGTGCACTCCGTGGACCCGTCCGCGGGGGCGGTGACCACCATGGAGCACCACGTGCTCCACGTCCAGGACGAGACCGACAAGAAGGCCGTCACCACGCGCATCGCGGCCCGTGACGGCCGGGTCATCCTCTTCCTCGACACCAAGAGGTCCGCCGACCGGCTCACCAAGCGGCTCCTGGCCGTCGGTGTCCGCGCGGCGGCCCTGCACGGGGGCCGCTCCCAGCCGCAACGCAACCGCACCCTGGAACAGTTCAAGAACGGCCAGGTCACCGCCCTCGTGGCGACCAACGTCGCGGCCCGGGGCATACACATCGACGACCTCGACCTCGTCGTGAACGTCGATCCCCCCACCGACCACAAGGACTATCTCCACCGGGGCGGCCGCACGGCCCGCGCCGGCGGCTCCGGCAGCGTGGTCACGCTGGTCCTGCCCGACCAGAAACGTGACGTAGCCCAGCTCATGTCGAACGCGGGTATCCGCCCTCGGACGGCCCGCATCACGTCGAGCGACGCGGAACTGGCCACCATCACCGGCGCGCGCGAGCCTTCCGGCGCGCCCGTCACCATCGAGGTCCCCCAGCCCACCACAGCGACGGCGTCCCGCCCGGGCCGGAGAACCGCTCCCGAGCCCGGCAAGCGGTCCGGCC
>CBFHCJ010000400.1:0-6534 GCA_965654005.1 uncultured Streptomyces sp.
TGCGACGGCGCGAAGCCGAGGAGCGCGCGAGGGTCGTGCCCAAGGTCGGCCCGTTCGCCGGATAGTGTGCGTAGGCCCGTCCGGCGAGCAGCTTCATCCGGTGGCTGGGCAGAATGGTTCCACGATTGCCGTCATAGCGCTTTCCATCGGGTGGTCGAACCAAGGCGTGATTAGCTGCATCACCGGGCCGACCGTGCTGGACGCCGGCCAGGTGCGCCCGCTGCCACCCGGCGGTCCCGGCTGCGCGGTGATCGTGCACAGCCGCTCCCCGCTGTGCGCGCCTGTGCACGCGCTCTCGCTGTGCGCCCCACACACGCCCCCTCACTTGGCCTCCGCATAACACTCCACCACCGCCGTCGTGAACGGAATCCGCACCGGTGTCTCGCCGAACGTCAGCCGCATCGTCAGGTCCGACACCTCCCGGATCGCCGCGACCACCGTGTCCGCCTCCTCGGCCGGGCAGTGCACGATCACCTCGTCGTGCTGGAAGAAGACCAGCTCGGCGGCGAGCTCCGCACAGGCTCGGCGCAGCGCGGCGAGCAACAGCAGGGCCCAGTCCGCGGCGCTGCCCTGCACGACGAAGTTGCGCGCGAAGCGGCCACGGGCCCGGGAGTCGGTGGAGGCGTACCCCGGCATCCACGGCTGAGGTTCATCGGAGGCGGCGTGCGGAAGGTCCTCCTGCGGAATGCCCGCCTCCTCCGCCGCGTCCTCCGATGCCCCGGCCGCGGGCGGGGACGTACGCCCGAGCCAGGTGCGCACGAGCCGGCCCTCCTCGCCCGCGCGGGCCGCGTCGTCGACGTACGCGACCGCCCTGGGGAAGCGGCGGCGCAGCGCGGCGAGGTTCTTCAGGCCGTCGCCCGATGTCTGGCCGTAGATCGCGCCGAGCACGGCGAGCTTGGCCTGGGCGCGGTCGCCGGAGAACGCGCGGTCCGACACCGACTGGTAGAGGTCGGCCTCGCGGCCGGCGACCTCCATGAACGCCGGGTCGCGGGAGATCGCGGCGAGGACGCGCGGCTCCATCTGGGCGGCGTCGGCCACGACCAGCCGCCATCCCGGGTCGGCGACCACGGCGCGCCGGATGACCTTGGGGATCTGCAGGGCGCCGCCGCCGTTGGTGACCCAGCGGCCGGTGACCGTGCCACCCGGTAGGTACTCGGGCCGGAAGCGTCCGTCGCGCACCCAGTCCTGCAGCCAGGACCAGCCGTGGGCGACCCGGATGCGGTACAGCTTCTTGTACTCCAGCAGGGGCTTCACGGCCGGGTGGTCGATGGACTGGATCTCCCAGCGGCGGGTGGAGCGCACCTTGATCCCGGCCTGGGCGAAGGCCTTGACCACGTCGGCGGGCAGGTCGGGCCGGACGCGGCGGCCGAAGGCGGCCGACACCTCGTCGGCCAGCTCGGCGAGGCGTCGGGGCTCACCGCCGCCCGCGTACCGCTCGCCGAGCAGTTCGTGCAGCACCTCGCGGTGGACGTCAGCGCTCCATGGCAGCCCGGACCGGTTCATCTCGGAGGCCACGAGCATGCCGGCCGACTCGGCGGCGGTGAGCAGGTGCATGCGGTCCGGGTGCGCGGTGGCGTCGTGTCGGCGCTGCTGGTCCGCGTACACCTCGACGAGGTCCTTGAGGGGGAGGCGGACGGGACGCGGCTCGAAGAGGGAGGACTGCGCGCCCGGTTCGGCGGAGCGGGGCGGGGGATCCGGCGGTACGGGGCCGCCGCGCAGCCGGGCCAGCGCGGCGGCGGCCGACCGGGGCTCGCCGAGGCGTCCCTCGTGGCCGAGGAGGAGGGTCTCGGCGGCCTCGACGTCGTAGCACCGGTCGACTCGCACCCCCGTGGCGAGCAGACGCGGCTGGACGTCGGCGGTGGACCGCCACACCCACCGGGTGACCTCGGGCCGCGCCCGCACGGCCTCGGCGAGGTCCCCCTCCCTGACCACGGGCCCCGCGAGCAGCCCGTCCGGGCCGAGGGCGGCGACCTCCACGCCACCGTCCTCGGCCGGAGCGAGAGCCCAGCGCCCGGTCATGCTGCGAGTGTGGCAGGGGGGTCTGACAACGGGCGGCCGGGACGTGTGGCCCGGGCTTGCTCAGCCCTCCTGCTCGAAGGTCACGCGAATCGTGGCGAGCGTCTTCGTCACCTGCTCCTCGGTCGTCGTCTTGCCGATGCCGAGACCGCTCAGCGGGCCCTCGCCGTTCTCCAGCTCCAGGAGCGCGAGCAGGATGTGCTCGGTGCCGATGTAGTTGTGGCCCAGGCGCAGCGCCTCCCGGAAGGTGAGTTCGAGGGCCTTCTTCGCGCTGGGGGCGTACGGGATGAGTTCCGGGACGTCCTCGGCGCGGGGCGGAAGTGCCGCGGTCGCCGCCTCGCGCACCGAGTCCGGGGAGACGCCCTGCGCGACGATCGCCTTGGCCGCGAGTCCCTCCGGTTCGGCGAGCAGCCCCAGGACGAGGTGCTCGGGGACGGTCTCGGAGTTGTAGGCCTCCTTCGCCGCGTTGTGCGCGGCCATGACCACGTTCCGCGCGCGCGGGGTGTAGCGGCTGAACCCCTGGCTGGGGTCGAGGTCCGCGGACTCCTTGGGCACGAAGCGCTTCTGGGCCGCCTGCCGGGTGACTCCCATGCTCTTGCCGATGTCGGTCCAGGACGCGCCCGAACGCCGGGCCTGGTCCACGAAGTGGCCGATCAGATGGTCGGCCACGTCGCCGAGGTGGTCCGCGGCGATCACCGCGTCCTGGAGCTGGTCGAGCGTATCGGTGTGGACCTTCTTGATGGCCTCGATGAGGTCGTCGAGACGCAGGTTCGCTGTGATGTCAGGCTGATCCGTCATGTGACAACCGTAGGTTGACACCCCTGTCGTGTCAACCCGGAGTTGACACCTGAAATGCCCTCCACGCGCGCGTGCCCTTACTTCGGCCACTTCGCCTACTTCGGCCACTCGGCCACCTCGGCCACCTCGGCCACTCGGCCACTCAGCCCCTTTGGGCACTCGGCTACTTCGGCGTCGCCGCCAACCGCACCGCCGGCCCCGTGAACACGGCCCCGCTGAAGACGTCCAGCCCCCGGGCCACCCGTCGACTGCGTCGCAGCAGCGCGGAGAGCCGGCCGGAATTTCGGCGGTTGAGACGCCCGCGGGTCCCGGTGCACCGCCATGTCACGATCGAACGCGTGAGTACGCAGACCATCGTGGACCGCGCCTTCCGGGCCGCCCTCTACGACGACACCGACGCGGCCCTCGACACCGGCGCCTCGCTGCTCGCCACCGACCCCGCGGCCGACGGTGAACTCGCGCGGCGCGGCGAGCAGTTCGTCACAGCGGCCTGGCGGCGTGGCTGGCAGCCCGCCGACGTCGTACGCCTCGTGCGCCGCGAACTGGACGACACGCATGTACGCCTCGTCTCGGCGCTGATCCGCGCGGAGGCGGGAGAGCGGCCGTCCCCAAGTCCGCGCTGGGCCGCGCAGCTCCAGGACCTGGACGCGGAACCTCCACGCCCCGCCGACCGTTTCTCGTACGCCACCACCGTCCTGCAGTTGTACCGCCTGCTCCTGTGCCTCCCCGCCCTCGAACCCCTCGACGCGCCCCGGCGGTCCGCCGCCCCGCGGCAGGCGGAGTCCCGCATGCTCGTCCGCATCCGGGCCCTGCTCGCCAAGGCGGAGGCGACCGGGTATCCGGAGGAGGCGGAGGCGCTCAGCTCCAAGGCGCAGGAGCTGATGGCGCGGCACAGTATCGACGAGGCGCTGCTCGCCGCCCGTACGCATGCGAAGGACGCGCCCAGCGCCTGCCGCATCGGCGTCGACGCGCCGTACGAGACGGCCAAGGCGGTGCTCCTGGACGCGGTGGCGTCCGCGAACCGCTGCCGGGCCGTGTGGCACGAGGCCTTCGGCTTCTCCACGGTCATCGGCTTCGAACCCGACCTGGAGGCCGTCGAACTCCTCTACACCTCGCTGCTCGTGCAGGCCACCGCCGCGATGACCAAGGCGGAGGCGGCGCAGCGCAAGGGCGGCCGGAAGCGTACGAAGACGTTCCGGCAGTCGTTCCTGGCCGCGTACGCGCACCGCATCGGCGACCGGCTCCAGGCCGCCGCCGAGGGGCAGGTGGCCGGGAGCGAGGGGGAGCTGCTGCCGGTGCTCGCGGCCCGGGACGTGGCCGTCGTGGAAAGCATGGAGCGGATGTTCCCGGAGACGGTCACCACCCGGCTGCGCGGGGTCAGTGACGCGGCCGGATGGGAGCAGGGAGCAGCGGCGGCCGACCGGGCACAGGTCGCGGGCCGGCCCCGCCTGCCCTGAACGCTTGACTCAGTCGCCCGCGACCTGGATCGGGCTCACCGAGGCATCGGGGGTCTCGGGGCTCTTCAGGGCCACATCGCCGTACGACCACGGGTAGCTCTTCGCGTCGCCCGCACCCGGGACGGTGATCTTCATGGTCTGCGCCGGGGCGCTGAGCGAGCCGCCGTCGCCGCGGACATACGTGATGGTGAACGTCGCCGACTCGTCCTTCTGCAGGGTCACCTTCACCGGCTTCGCGCCCTTGTCGTCGGCGACGCTCCAGCTGGACTTGTCGCTCTTCAGCTCGATGCCGGGGAACCCCTCGAAGGCGCACTTCTTGGTGTCGTGGTTCGTGAAGGTGACCGGGACGTTGCCGGTGTCACCCGCGGTGGTGGCCGGGTTGCCGGGACCGACCGTGACGGTGATCTGGCAAGACGCCACCTTGTGGTCCCCGCCGCTGCCGCTGCCGCTGCCGCTGTGCGAGCAGGCGGTCAGGGTGAGGGCCGCGGCGAGGGCGGTGAAGGTGAAGGCGAGGGGGCCGGAGACGGTACGCATGGAGGTCCTCTGGGGTCGTGGCGGTCTCCATGGATCATCACGCAGGCGGGCACACGTACGTTGCGCGCCCCCCGAATGCCGCCTGCGCCATCGGCCGCGGATGTCGTGATTCGTCCCTGTACGCCTCCCGTGCGCTGAGGGAACGAGCCGGCTGCGGGCGCTGAAGGGGGCCGCGCGCTCGGGGCTGAGGGCCGAGCGGCAGCGACTCGGGCCGCGGCGGGCGTGGCCCTCGCCACCGGCGTGGTCCGGGCGGGGGGGGCGGGCCCGCCCTGTCCGGCGCCCGCGCCGTGCTCGCCGCCGCACTGATGCAGCTTCTCACCGACGCCTTCGACGCGGCCGTACCGCCGTCGCGGCCGTGGACTGGAGCGCGCTCACGCCCGAACACGCGAAGGGGCCGCGGAACCCGGAACACGCGAGAGGCCGCGGAATCCGGAACACGCGAACGGGCCGTGGAGTCCGAAGGACTGACTCCACGGCCCCGCCAGGGCTTCTGCCGCGCCTGGGGCGTCAGGAGCCCAGGCTCGCCGTCGGCAGACCGCTCGGCCACTTGCCGCCCTCGGACTTCGTGTAGGTCTCCGCGCCGATGCTGCCGCCCGACCACGTCACCTTCATGCTCTTGGAGTTCACGGAGTCGACCATGCCTGTTTGGCGGCCCTTGCTGCCGTTCTTGCACTTGAGGTGGATCATCTGCATGCCCGCTTCCTCGCCCGCGGTACCGCTGCACACGGTGCCGCCCGTCGTGAAGAGCGCGGCCGTGGCGCCGTTGACCACCAGCGCCACGGGCTTGCCGCCGGTGGTGGCCAGCCAGCTGCCCTCCAGCTTCCCGGCGGACTCGGCGCTCGAGGAGCCGGCGCCGGCGCCGGTGTCCGCCGTGGACGTGGAGGCGGGCGCGCTGGGCGCCGAGGTGCTGTCGCCCCCGGAGCCGCTGCTGCAGCCGGTCAGTACGAGCGCGGCCATCAGCCCGGCGGCAGCGAGCGCGGTGCGAGCCTGTCGGCGCGGGACGTGGGTCGCCGAAGTCACTGATGTCTCCCAAGGTTGCCGATGAGGTCGCCGGGACGGCCGGAGCAAGTTACCAGGACTCTTGCAGAATGCCCCGGCGTGAACGCCGGGGCTCTCTGCAAAGAACCCGGTAATCACAGGAACACCCCGCGTGCACGTGCATCTGCCCATGCATCTGCATGTGAACAGAGCTATGATCCGGGCAGTTGACCTCTGCATCAACGGCCACATCAATCAATGGCCGCATCAGCCAATGCACCACCCGGGGAGCGACCTGTGGACCACGAGGTGTACGACGTGGACGACGTGTACAACGGCATGGCTGCGACAGAGCTGCACGGAGCGGCCTGGCGGAAGAGCAGGCACAGCAACTCGCAGGGGTCGTGCGTGGAGTTCGCCCGGCTGCCCGGGGGAGACGTGGCGGTACGGAACTCGCGCTTCCCCGACGGGCCCGCGCTGGTCTACACCCGCGCGGAGATCGAGGCGATGCTGCTGGGCGTCAAGGACGGCGAGTTCGACCACCTGATCGCGTAACACATGTAAATCTGTGGTGATTGTGAGGTTTCGTCGGCCTCGATCGGTGTGTATCGCGATGCACCGGCGGCTGCCCGCCCGCAACGGCCGTAGTCCTGCGGCGCAATCGTGCGCAGCAGTGGGTGACGCGCGTAGACCCGCGGCATCGGAAAACGCCGTGGGGCCTCACTCGGCACATCCCGGTGCGCACGGCAGC
>CBFHCJ010000401.1:0-6530 GCA_965654005.1 uncultured Streptomyces sp.
CGCGGACCTCGACGCGTCGGCTCCGGCCAGCCGCGCGGGCCTGCCGTTCGCCAGCCGGCGCAGAGTCGCACCGGCGAAGGCGGCAAGCACCGGGATGCTCACACAGCCCACCAGGACATTCAGGGGTGTCAGGCCGTAGGAAACGGAGGAACGCGTGAGCGCATGCGTGAGCCAGTAGGTCCATTCCAGCAGTTCACCGGTCACCGCTGCGACCACGGGCAGTACCCACCGCCTGGGTACGCGCGCCGAGGGGAGCAGCGTGGTGGCCAGCAGACCGGCCATCAGCAGCGCCGCCGGGAGCAGCCCGTCGGGTTCCAGCACCGGCCCGGTGACGACGTAGCCGCCCGTTCCGGCGGTGTTGTGCAGGGCCAGCAGCAGAGTCGGCACACTGCCGTACGCGGCCGTACCCACCAGCCCCGCCACCACCGGCCAGCCGATCCGCCCGGCCGACCGCGCGATACCCGCGGGCCGGTCCCGCGCCTGCTCCGCCCTGAAGGCCAACACGGCGCACACCGCGGTCAACGCCACGAGCACGCCCGCCGGCCAGGGCGCCCCCTCCACCGGAAACGGCCACATATCCGCCCCTCGTCTCCTCGTCCAGGCCACGCCCTGCGGCCTGGAGATCATGCTGCTGCGAGGAAACCGGCAAGCACCATGGGCCGAAACCTACTTCTGAGGTAGGCAAACACCTACCACCGGCCGGAAAGCCTCTGCCGGAGGTTTCGACCCGAAAGAGACAGACGGGACGTGCGGGGTCGGACGAACGAGATGACGCCTCGAACCGATGCTCACCATGACCGGCTCGACCTGGGCGGGCGTCTCGGCGCAACCGCGGGCGAGGCCGAGTCCTGGCCGTCGGTGATGACGCTGCCTGACCCAGCGGACGCGGTGCTGGACTGCCCGAACAGGCCCGGCGCGAGCGACGGCGGCCAGGGCAACGGGGTCTGGAGCCACATGCACCTGCGGACCGACCCCTACGTCACCGGCTACCTCGCACCCCGCTTCCCCGACCAGGTGTGCCCGCCTACCGCGGACCCCAACGACCCGCGCGGCGGCAAGCCCGTCACCGCGTGGCGCTGGTCCCCCACGCTGAACCCGCCACCGTTCCCCGGCCGCGACAAGTTCGTGCTCGGCGCCACCAACGACTACGCGCTGCAGCTGCAGACGTGGCTGCAGCGCGGCAACTGGGGGCCTCCCTACCGCGTCGGCCCCAGCCGCACCATGACCGCTCTCGACCTCGAGAAAGTCGCGGCCCTGCAGCAGCACTACCTCGCCGACCTCGGACCCGCCGACGGCCTCACCGGCCCCAAGACCTGGCTGTACGCCTGGCAGGTCGCTGGCGGCCTCCGCAGCAAGTAACCCGCCCGGAAGGAACACCATGTCCGACATCCAGCTGCCCACCCCCCAGGCCATCGAGAGGACCGCCGTCCAGTACGCCAGGGACCTCGCCGAGCGCGTCGCCGCCACATTCGTCGTCGCGGCCTGCGGCATCGGCATCAGCGCAGGCCCCGCCGACATGTTCCACGCCAGCTTCTGGGAGGCCATGGGCGCGGCCGGCATCGCCGCCGCCGGTTCCCTGGTCAAGGGCATCCTGGCCCGCCCGTTCGGCACCCGGAACAGCGCCTCGTTCGTCAAGGGCGCCTGATGACCGTCCCGGAGGCGTCCGTAGCCGTCGAACTGGAGCGTCTCCGGGGCACGGTCGCCACCAACTTCGCCGAGGTCAAAGGAAGCCTGGCCGTCCTCGTCGAGCAGTCCAACCGCAACAAGGAAGACTTCCGCCGGCTCCGCGAGGACACCGAGAAAGACATCAGCGACCTCCGGGCGGACGTGGAAGCCCTGAAGAGGAACCGCTGGCCCCTGCCCACGATCGGTGTCCTCGCCGGTGTGGCAGGCGCCGCCACGGGTGCTATCGCCCTCTTCGTCCGCTGACACGAACGCCCCCTGCACGGCCCCAGCGCGGGCTGTGCAGGGGGCGTTTCGTCATGCCCGGGGGTGTGTGGGATTCGCGGTAATAAAACTACGTCGATTCTTACACCTGGGCTGGCCTGCCGAAACGACAGTTCCGGCCGCTACACGGCCTCGACGACCTCACACCGGAGCTGCCGCCCACTCCTCTACCAGCCGCTGGTACTCGGCCCGGGTCTCCCCGTACAGCCAGCCACCGCACGACGAGACCAGCGCGCGGATCTCCTCGTTCACGACGGCGGCAGACCGCACGGAACCAGGGCTCGCGGGGTTGGTGGACATGCGACAAGCGTACGGGGCGGCACTGACAGCGCCGTTGCCTGCCCGTGACCACTTTCTCGGGGTGTTGGGTAGGCGACGGCCCGGTGCTCAGCGGCTGGCGCCCTCCGGCCACAGGATCCGCACCGGTACTCCAGTCTGCTCGGCGTACGCAACCACATCTGCGGTGCCGCCGTACCCCCGGGCCGGTTTCCCGTCCCACACCGCGATCAGCTCTTCCACCAGGCCCACCAGGATCTCACTTCCCGCCTGGTGCGCCTCGGGGGTCGACTCGGTCATACCGGTTTCGTGGACGTCGGCCGCGCGGGCGTACAGCTCGTCATAGATGGGATGGTGCCACTGTGGAAGGCCCTCGCGGTACTGGGTGGCGGGCAGGACGACTTCGAGCCGTCCACCGCGCTTCAGCACCGCTTCGGCGAGCCAGGAATCGGGGCCGTCGGCGATGCAGGACACGGCTGTTAGATCGTCGATGTCAAGGCCGCGTACGGCCTCGTCGAGCATCGCACGCACCTGTTGCTCTACGTCCTTGCTGAGCCCGCGGTGACCGGTGATCCCTACGCGCATGCCGTGATCCCCATCTACTACAGGTAGACGCCGTGTAGGCGCTCGTCGAAGTCCCGCACCACTTTGGGTGGGGAAGCTGTGGTGAGGGTACGGCGTACGGCGCGGGCTCGCTCCACGATCCGCCCGGATCGGTAGGTTAGGCCGGTGTCGAGGGCGCGGGAGGCGAGGGCGAACGCAGCCTCGACCCTGCTGGCGGCGAGGTAACCGGCGGCGATGTCCAGTACCAGCAACGCGCGTTGCTTGGCGTGGCCGGTGGCCAGGGCTTCTACGTCGTCTCTGATCACCCAATCCGACAGGCCGAGCCGTGCCCCGCAGGTCACCCGGCAGGCGGCGACCTTGTCCGGAGTGAAGGAGAACACCCACGGCCAAGGGGGTGGCTCCTCGGACTTCTTCAGGGCCTCTGCCGCGTCCCGGCTCGCGGTCAGGGCCTTGTCGGCCGCCCGCCGATCCCCGGCCGCCGCGTGGCCGAGCGCTTCGACGCTGGACAGCCACGCATCCGCGACGGCTGGACGTCGGTCTCCCAGCGCGCGCCGTGCCCTGCGGGTCAGGTTGAGAGCTTCCACCCCGTTACCGGCGTGCGCCTCGAACTGGGCGAGTGTGCCGGTCTGGTAAGCGGCCAGCAAGGGATTACCGGCCGTCTTGGCCGCCTTGATCGCTGCGCCATACCAGGAACGGGCGGAGCCATTGTCGCCCTTGTCCCACGCGAGCCAGCCCGCGAAGGACGCGGCCTCGCTGCCCACCGCGGCCAGCCGCACCCGGTCGCCGTCGCCGCTTGCGGATCTGGTGATGCTTTGGATCAGCCGGATATGCGACTCTACCGTTTCGGAGAGGTCGCGGGACGGAGTGGAGCCGTCGAGTCGTCTGTAGGCGCTGGTGGACAGGCGTAGGGCGGCGGCCTGCCCGCCCTCTCTGTCGGCGGCGTCAGCAGCTGGGACAGGAGACAGGACCGGGGTTGCAGCGGCCGCGACCACCCCGCCCAGAAGCGTCCTGCGGTACATGTCGTCAGACCCGTCTTTCACCTGCACCTGCGGGCGGCCGTCGGCAAGGCCCACCAGCGCCGGTGGAATGGCGAGGTGCGCGGCTGCCGCCTCCAGGATGTTCGTGCTGTAGTCGCCTTGGCCTTTCTTCTCCAGACGGGACACGGCGGACTGTGACAAGCCCAGGGCCTGGCCCAGTGCCGTCTGCGTCATCTGCTGTGCCTTGCGGGTCAGTTCGATGACGCGCCCGTAATCCCCGGCCCGAGACGCATCCCGGATCGGTCCTGTCTGGAAGCCCACGGCGTACCCCCAAGCTACGAGTCCCCACGGCCTTGGATGCCCACCCATACCCGCTTGGCGCATGTCTGTATGCGGGTGCCGCATGAGTGATGGTCACATGACGCGGTTGATCGTTGACTGACTACTTGTTAGCGGCAACATCGCTAGACCCCGGCGCCGTGTGACCGGCCCGGGGCGTGGCCAACGCTTCGAAGGAGCGTCGACATGCCAAACACTACGGCCCCCGCACGACCCAGGGTCAAGATGACCATCCGTGTGTACCAGGTGGACCGCTACGGCACCGTCACCCAGGACCGCGGCACCGTGACGAGCATCCGCCACGGCGAGGACCAGCTGCCGCCAGTGGGCGGCTTCCCACCATGCACCTGCCCGCGATGCCCCGGGGCGGTCACCGAATGACCGACACCGTGGAAACGACCAGCGACACCGCGCCGCCGGACATCGCGACCATGCGCGAGACCGTGAACCGCCTACTCGACCCGGACGCCACCCCCGAGGCGCTCCCACCAGCCGCCGAAGAACTCGTCACGCTGACCCTCCAGATCCGCGGTCATCTGAACCTACTGATGCCAGAGGTGGAGCAGACGGCGAAGCGGCTGCGGAAGGACAGCATCCCAAGGTATTGCGCGCTGGCCTGCCTGGGCGAGGCCCGCGAGAGGCTCCGGGCGAAGCCTGGCGAGGGAACCTGCGGCGCGCTCGTGTACGCCCGGCGCCTGGCCCGCACCCTGAACGCCCTCTGCGACCACCTGGAGAGCTTGGCCAGCGATCACACGTGAGAGTTGCCGCTCCCGCCAACGAAGCTCCCGCCCGGCCGGTGAATCCCGCGAAGAACCCCGGCCGGGCGGGCCATCCCCAACTGCTGCAAGCAAAGGAGATCATGTGAGCGTACCTCCGAACCCCGGCCCCGACCCCGAGCCGATCCCCGCCCTGCCGCGGCTGCTCATCACCGACGCCCAGTTCGTCAGCTGCCGCGGCACCGTCATGGACGCCAACCCCGACATGCCGGAGGAGATGGCCGGCCGCATCATCGACGAGGCGATCAAGTTCGTCGCGGCCTGCGCAAAGAACCCCAGCACCGGGCTCGCCCCCTCGCGCATAGTCGACGAGGGATGGCACGCCCTGATCCTGCACACCGCGATGTACGCCGAGCTGTGCGAGCAGCTCGGCAGCTTCGTGCACCACTACCCGGGCTACGACCCCACGAACTACGACCCGCCGATCCTGGACCGCACCCGCGAGAAGATCGCCGGGCTCGGCTGGGAGGCGGATGCGGAGCTGTGGGGGCCGCCGTCGGACGAGACGCTCGTATCCGTGGCAGCGAAGTGCCAGCACGCGCCGGAGTGCACGATTCGCCCCATGCCGTACCCCCAGCCGCCCGTAGTCTGAGCGCTGGAGGTGTGCCGTATGTCCCAATGGATTGACCCGCGGTACGCGGACCTGGTGGCGGCGTGGAAGCGTTCGCAGGAGCCGGACTCGCGCGACCCGGAGGAGCCCAGGCCTGTGAGGGGCTTCATCGTCTCGCGCGAGAGCTGAAAGGCACGGCGGCCCCGGCTGGAGGACAGTCTCCGGCTGGGGCCGCTTGTCGTTGGGCAGTAGCAACGGTGCAGGTCGGGAAGGGTCGGGCCCACGCAGGCGGGGGCGAGAATCGTTCGAGGGAGGCGTGACACCAATTGGTGTCGTCCGGCCCACGCGGGCGGGGGCGAGAAGACAACTTTTCGCGATCCCGAAAAAATACCGCTGCCCGGCCCACGCGCGCGAGGACGAGAAGGCTGGACGTGTGAGACGCACGTCCAGCTCCCTGGCGACGACCGGTCTTCTCGGCAGCGCGGCCCCGGCTGGAACCCTTGACCCGGCTGGGTCCGCTTCATGTCTTGATCGTCTGCGCTTCGGGCGAGCATTGGGCGAGCTAACGATCTTCAAGGCCCTGATAACGGGCGAGCCCCCAGCTCGAAACCTCTCTGAGCTGGGGGCTCTTCTGTAGGCCCTGTGGGACTCGAACCCACAACCAATGGATTAAAAGTCCACTGCTCTGCCAATTGAGCTAAGGGCCCAGGCGATGTCGCCTCCATGAGCATAGCCGGATGTGGCCGGGTCTCCGATCGGGTATCGGTGACCGGGCCACATCACAGGTCGAGATCCTGCGGCTGGGCCCACCCCTGACCGGCCCCATCCGGTCCCATCCGGTCCCATCCGGTCCTAAGGATCCACCGGCTCGACCGCCCGCCCGCGCCGCCTCCCGGGCGAGGGTGCGTTCGTGGGCCGGGTTCAGGAACTAGTGCCGGGCCGACGCCCGCCACCACGTCGCCGCGAAGCCCAGCACCACCAGGACCGCGCCCGGCGCCCCACCGTGAACGACCCCTAGCCCGGAACACGGAAGGACCGGAAAACGGAAGGGCCCCCCCCGCCCCACTGGGTGGGGGCCCGAGTGGGTAGGGGGCGCAGTCC
>CBFHCJ010000402.1:0-6526 GCA_965654005.1 uncultured Streptomyces sp.
CCGGTCGCTCCCCGTCGGCACCCGAAGGCGCGTCCGGAATGTGGCGGCGGCAGCCGGCCGAGCCGCCGTGCGCCCAGGACGGTCGAGGCCCGCCACCGGGCGGGCTGTCGCCGGGGCGCCGGTGGCGACGGGCCACGGCGGACAGCCGACGGCGCGCCCAGCCGGTCCCGGACCCGCCGTGGCTCCGGTGGGCACGTGGAGGAGGGAGACACATGAGGGCCTGCTGCTCTTCGACCCACCGCCGCTCGATTGGCTTCGCCGCCCACGGGCGTGAACCCGAGCAGGCTCGTTCCGTTCACCTGCGGCGAGCAACCCGGGCTCGGGTCGCTCCGCCGCATCGCTCACGACCCTCCGGAGACCCTCACCCGGCGCAGAGGAAGCCGCCTCATGCCCCCGCCCACACCGCTCGTCGCACGCGACGGCGACCGCCCTCCCCGCCGCGGGCCCACCGCGCTCCTGTATCCGCGGGGTGTAGCGCAGGCTGCGCCCATGGGGCCGGGCAGGACGTCGGCTCTCGCCGCGCCCGCCGGTCGGCCGCATGTTTCCGGCCCGGCCCACACCCGGCTTCCTCCGCCTCGCGGCATCGTCAACCTGCCGCCCGCCCACACCGCGCTGATCTGCCTCGCCCTGCCCGGACTGGTGATCTCCATGGATCAGAGGCAGACGGGTCTGGAGGGCTTCTACCGTGCGGGCCGGCGCGTGCTCTCCCGCTGTCAGGTACGGGTGGCGGGCAGGGAGCCGCTCGCCGTGCAGCCCGCATGGTCGCGGCCGACCGCGCCCGCTTCGTGGGCACGGTTCACTCCTCCCCGCCCATCGGGCTGCGCTGCTCGGTGCCGATCTGCTGGACGAATGCGGGCGGCAGGGCGGAACGGGCCTGCGCCAATGGGCCCAGGCGCTGCGCACGCGTTCGCCGAGGACTTTTGGATCGAGGACCGGTCTGCCGCCCGCACCCGAGACGGACGCCTCGTGCCCCACCTCGGCGCGGGCGCCGCCCCTCTCCTCGACACCGGTTCTCTCGGCAGCTGCGCCCTGGCGCCCGGCTTGCTCGACAAGGCACGGACGGAGCAGCTCGCGCGGCTGCTCGGCGGTTCGGCCATGGACTCGGGCTGGGGCCTGCGCAACCTGGGCGCCAAGGAGGCGGTGTACAAGCCCGTTAGGACACCGCAGCGGCGCCGTGCGGGTCCAGGAGACGGCGGTTGCCGTCGCGGGACTGGCCGCCGCAGGCTACGAGAAGGAGGCGGGTGGGCTGCTGTGCGGGGTGCCGGCGGTCGCGGAGGCGTTCGGGTACCGGCTGCCCGAGATGTTCGTCTGCGCGCCGCGCAGGGAAGGAAGTGCACCGTTGCCGCATCCGGCGGCCTGCCGCCCCGCCGCCACGGCAGCGGCCGCCGGTGTGCTGCTCCTGGCCGCGCTCGTCGGTTTCCGCACGGGCGCCCCGCCCCGCACCGTGACCCTGTGCCCGGTGCGCTGCGCCCCACTCGGCGAGATCGTCCTGACGGGACTGAGGCTCGCCGGTGCCCCCTTGTCCGTGCGCGTGAGCCGACTGGGCCTCGCCATGGTGGAGGAGGCGGCCGACGGGCTGCAGCTGCAGGTGTGACCTCGTATGACGTCTCAGAGGCCGTGGACGGCGGCCGTCGATGAGAACCGTTCCGGACAGAAGTGGATCAGCCGCCGAAGCGGTTGGCCAAGGGAGTGTTTATCGTCAGGAAGACGACTATGATCGCGACATGCCCTACGACCCGTCAGCCTTTCCGCCCTTCGCCGTCACCGTGGACCTGGTCGTGCTGACCGTGCGCCGCCATGCCCTGTGCGCGCTGGCGGTACGGAGGGGAGAGCCGCCCTTCCAGGGCCGGTGGGCGCTCCCGGGCGGCTTCGTGCGGGCCGACGAGGACTTGGCGCAGGCCGCGGCACGCGAGCTGGCCGAGGAGACGGGGCTGCGGGCCCACGACCCGTCCGTACCGGCACAGGACAACGGCGCCCACCTGGAACAGCTGGCCACATATGGCGATCCGAAGCGCGACCCGCGGATGAGAGTGGTCAGCGTCGCCCATCTTGCGCTCGCCCCCGACCTGCCCGCGCCCCGGGCGGGCGGTGACGCCAACAGCGCGCGCTGGGCGCCCGTGGAGGAGCTGCTGCAGCAGGGCGGCTACGGCAGGGACGGGGAGCAGGCGGCGCCGCTCGCCTTCGATCACGCGCAGATCCTTGCGGACGGTGTCGAACGCGCCCGTTCCAAGATCGAGTACTCGTCGCTGGCCACCGCCTTCTGCCCGCCCGAGTTCACCGTCGGGGAGCTGCGCCGGGTGTACGAGGCCGTGTGGGGTGTGGCGCTCGACCCGCGCAACTTCCACCGCAAGGTGACCGGTACGCCCGGCTTCCTGGTCCCAACGGGTGGCACGACGACCCGACAGGGTGGCCGCCCGGCACAGCTCTTCCGCGCGGGCGGCGCCACGCTGCTCAACCCTCCGATGCTGCGGCCGGAGGTCTGACCGAGGGTCGGACGCCGGACGGGCGACGGGTCAAGCGCCCGAATGGGGCGAGAGTCGGCGCCAGGCCGCGCGCAAGATACCCGAAAAACGGACATGTCGCGCTATCTTGCTTCGAGTGATCCAGGCGATCGGACTGACCAGCATCTCTCGCAAGGACCTTCCGCCCGCCGTCGACGACGTGTCCTTCGAGGCGCGCGCAAGCCGTGTCACCGCGCTCCTCGGAGCCCCCGGTGCGGGCAAGACGACGGCGCTCAGGCTCATGCTCGAACTCCAACCCGGCCGTGGCATGACGTACTTCCGCGGCCGTCCGCTGCACCGTATCGCCCACCCCCCGCGTGAAGTGGGCGTCCTGCTCGGCGATGTCCCCGGTCATCCCGCACGCACGGTCCGCGGGCAGCTGCGCATGCTGTGCGCCGCCGCGGGCGTGCCCGTCCGTCGCGCCGACGAAGTTCTCGACGTGGTCGGACTCGGCGCCGTGCGCGACGAGCCCCTGGGTACTCTGCCACGCGGCATGGACCGCCGCCTCGGCCTCGCCTGCGCCCTGCTCGCGGACCCGCACACGCTCGTGCTGGACGACCCCGCAGACGGGCTCACCGTACGCGAGGCCCGCTGGCTGCACGGCATCCTGCGGGCGCACGCCACACAGGGCGGCACCGTCCTGTTCGCCACGGGCGACCCCAAGGAAGCCGCGCGCACCGCCGACCGGGTCATCACGCTCGACAAGGGCCGGCTCGTCGCCGACCAGGAGGCCGCCGACTTCGCCCGCACCCGGCTGCGCGCACGCGTGGCCGTCCGCAGCCCGCATGCCACCCGGCTCGGTGCCCTGATCGCCCAAGAGGCCAGAACGGCGCGGCGTTCCGTGGAGGTCGTCCACGAGGGCGGCAACCGGCTGACGGTGTACGGCAGTACGTGTGCAGCCGTCGGAGAGGCCGCGTTCCGGCATGGTGTCCCCGTACATCAACTGGCCGACGAAACCGGCGACATGGGACCGAACCCCGGTGCCGAGACCGCCCCGCCCCGGTCGGCCGAGGCGTTGGAGCGGGGCGACCTGCCCCCGCTGCCGCCGCCCATCAGCGTGCGGCCCGCCCCCAGCCCGCTGCGTCCCCTGCGCTACGAACTGCGCCGCGCCGCCGGAATCGGCACGTGGTACTTCACCGCGGGCGCTGTACTCGTCGTCTCCGCCCTCGTCTCCGTCCTCCTCGCCCGCATCGGACACACCCCGCAGCGTCGTGTGCTGGCTGCCTGGCCGCAGCAGCTCCCGCTGCCGCCTGCCGCGCTCGGTGCCGGATTGCTCGGCGCCGTCGCCTTCGGTGACGAGTTCCGCCATCCCGCGCTGGCGGCGGACCGCGGGACCGTCCCCCGCCGTCTGGGGCTGCTCGCCGCGAAGCTCCTCGTCACCGGGGCCACCGCCCTGGTGCTGGCCCTCCTCGCCGTCGGCTGCGACCTCGAGATGCTCTATCTCGTATACGGACCGGAGCTCTCCCAGGTTCCCGCCGACTGGCTTTCCCTCGGCGCGAGTTGGTTCGGGCTGGTGATGGGCTGCGCCTGGGCCGGTGTGCTCGCCGCCGGGATCTTCCGGTCCACATCCGCCGGGCTCGCCGCCGTGCTCGCGGTGCCCGTCCTCATCGTGCCCCTCGTGCAGAAGGCGCTGGAAGGGTCGTCCTTGCGGGTCGCGGCAGGTGTCCTTGCGCGGATGCGTGAGCTGATGCTGCTGCAGTGGCCCTTCGGTGGGGAAAGGTATCTGCTCGGCATGGCGCGTGTGATCACCCAACCCGTGGGCGGTGCACTGACCTTGTCCCTGGCCGCGCTGCTGTGCGCGTATCTGCTCACGACTCTGCGCAACAGAGCCCGATGACAACTGTTCGTGCCCATCCGTTCCCACTGTGTGCACAACTCCCCCGGAGTGCGCCCATTTCTTTCCGATAAGGCGTCAATTGCGACGGGGTGAGCGATCACCCTTTCGTGTGCTTTTCACCAAAGACCTCAAGGGAGTTGGAGAGGGCGCCGACAAAGGATCCGTGAGTACCCTTGCGCACACCATGATGACCGCCGCCCGCTCAACAGACTCCGGTCTGGCCGGACCGGGCGAACTCGACCGCTACCCCTACGCTGAGGCGCCCGCCGCCGACCGCGTCGGCACACCCTCATGGGACGGCGCGGACCCGGACCTGGGTCGCGTCGGCCGACGCGCCGCGGGCAGCCGCGGACGCGGACTGCACGGCCAACTCGTCCAGCAGCTGGGTCAGATGATCGTCTCCGGTGACCTGGGCGCGGACCGCCCGCTGGTGCCCGAGGAGATCGGCCAGCGCTTCGAGGTGTCCCGTACCGTCGTCCGTGAGTCGCTGCGCGTCCTGGAGGCCAAGGGCCTGGTAAGCGCCCGCCCCAACGTGGGCACCCGTGTGCGCCCCGTGAGCGACTGGAACCTCCTCGACCCGGACATCATCGAGTGGCGGGCCTTCGGGCCGCAGCGCGACGACCAGCGCCGCGAGCTCAGCGAGCTGCGCTGGACCATCGAGCCGCTCGCCGCTCGCCTCGCCGCCGGTCACGGGCGCGAGGAGGTGCAGCAGCGACTCGGCGACATGGTCGAGATCATGGGCCACGCCATGGGGCAGGGTGACTCCCTGACCTTCTCGCGCGCCGACGCGGAGTTCCACTCGCTGCTCATCCAGGTCGCCGGCAACCGCATGCTGGAGCACCTCTCGGGGATCGTCTCGGCCGCCCTCCAGGTCTCCGGCGGCCCGGTCACCGGTTGCGACCGCCCGAACGACACCGCCCTGACACAGCACGCCCGTATCGTCGACGCGCTCGCCTCTGGCGACGGCGCGGCCGCCGAGCAAGCCATGCGCCAACTGCTCACCGTCCACCCCGAGGTGGAGCGTGTGGTGCCCGCGCCGCGCGAGCACTGACCGCATACCGCGACGATCGTGAGCGGGCACCCTTGTGCGGTAGCGCCCGGCCTGCGTGGTCGGCGGACGCCGGGCGCCGTTCACCCGCCGTCGGACTCCGTCGGATCCACCCGCGACCCCGCGGAGTCCGACCGAGATCGGTGGCCGCGCCCCTCCGGAGGGTCGGCGCGGTGCAGGTAGAGGCCGGTCATGACGCTGACTGACCGCTTCTGCCCTTATCGGGGTGTTTTTGAGCGGTTACGGGGTGTGACTCGGGCCACGCAGATTGGGCGTAACACTCTTCGGAACTGCGCGATGACCTAAGAGGTGATAGCCGAGGAGGGAATACGGACGCCGTTCGCGGCGCTGTGCATCTTCCCGGCCTCCGCCCGCGCCGTCGGCCCATCCCCAAGCCGGCGGTCGTCGGCTCCTGTCCGCTGTGGATGGGGCCGGAAGCCGTTTTCCAACGTTCCGAGAGGTTGTTCGTGTCGGCCAGCACATCCCGTACGCTCCCGCCGGAGATCGCCGAGTCCGTCTCTGTCATGGCTCTTATTGAGCGGGGAAAGGCTGAGGGGCAGATTGCCGGCGACGATGTGCGTCGGGCCTTCGAAGCTGACCAGATTCCGGCCACTCAGTGGAAGAACGTACTGCGCAGCCTCAACCAGATCCTCGAGGAAGAGGGTGTGACGCTGATGGTCAGTGCCGCAGAGCCCAAGCGCACCCGAAAGAGCGTCGCAGCGAAGAGCCCGGTCAAGCGCACCGCCACCAAGACCGTCGCGGCGAAGACGGTCACCACCAAGAAGGCCACCGCTCCGGCCGTGCCGGTCGCCGATGACCCGGCTGAGGACGCGCCCGTCCAGAAGGCCGCTGCCAAGAAGACGGCCGCCAAGAAGACGGTCGCGAAGAAGACCGTCGCCAAGAAGACGGCGGCCAAGAAGACGACCGCCAAGAAGGACGACGTCGAACTGCTCGACGAGGACGTCCTTGAGGAGACCCCGGGCAAGGCCGGCGAGGAGCCCGAGGGCGCCGAGAGCGCCGGATTCGTGCTCTCCGACGAGGACGAGGACGACGCGCCCGCGCAGCAGGTCGCCGCGGCCGGCGCCACCGCCGACCCGGTCAAGGACTACCTCAAGCAGATCGGCAAGGTCCCGCTGCTCA
>CBFHCJ010000403.1:0-6503 GCA_965654005.1 uncultured Streptomyces sp.
TCCTCGACGGCCTCGACGGCCTCGACGGCCTCGACGGCCTCGACGGCCTCGACGGGGGCGAACGCCTCGGTGACGGGCGGCGCCGCCGGCGCCTGCTCCGGCTCGGACCCGGAGGTCGCGGACTGCGTCGTACCGCTCTTGGTCCGCAGCGGGACCTCCTTGATGAACATCGTGATCACGAAGGCGAGGAACGTCAGGCAGGCAGCGATCAGGAAGACGTCGGCGATGCCGTGGCCGTAGGCGCTCTCCATGACCGTGCGCAGTGGCACGGGCAGCTCGTCCATGTCCGGGATGGAGCCGTCGGAGCTCGAACCGGAGGCCGGGGCCGCGTACTTGGGGCCGAGGTCGGCGAGGCCGTCCTTGACGTAGTCGGTGATCCGGTGGGCCATGATCGTGCCGAGCGCGGAGACGCCCATCGCACCGCCCAGGGACCGGAAGAAGGTGACCGTGGAGCTGGCCGAACCGAGGTCGCTCGGGTCCACCTGGTTCTGCGTGGACAGCACCAGGTTCTGCATCATCATGCCGAGGCCGAGACCCAGCAGCGCCATGAAGACGGCCGTCTTCCAGTACGCCGTGTCGTAGCGGATGGTGCCCAGCAGCCCCAGACCGGCCGTGACGAGCACGCCACCGGCGACCAGCCAGGTCTTCCACCTGCCGGTCCTGGTGATGACCTGGCCGGAGACCGTCGAGGAGAGGAACAGACCGCCGATCATCGGGATCGTCAGCGCACCCGACATCGTCGGCGACTTGTCCCGGGCCAGCTGGAAGTACTGGGCGAAGAAGATCGTGCCGGTGAACATCGCGACACCCACGAAGAGGGAGGCGAGCGACGACAGGGTGATGGTGCGGTTGCGGAACAGCCGCAGCGGGATGATCGGCTCGCTCGCCTTCGACTCGACGAGGACGAAGATCAGGCCGAGGACGATCGCGCCGGCCACCATCGTGTACGTCTGCCACGACAGCCAGTCGTACTTGTCATCGGCGAAGGTCACCCAGATCAGCAGCAGGCTGACCGCGGCGGAGATGAAGAAGGCGCCGGCCCAGTCGACCTTCACGTCCCGCTTCACCACGGGCAGGTGCAGGGTCTTCTGCAGCACGATCAGCGCGATCACCGCGAAGGGCACGCCGACGTAGAAGCACCAGCGCCAGCCGAGCCACGAGGTGTCGGTGATGACACCGCCGAGCAGCGGGCCGCCGACGGTGGCGACGGCGAAGGTGGCGCCGAGGTAGCCGGAGTAACGGCCGCGCTCACGCGGGGAGATCATCGCGGCCATGACGATCTGGGCCAGGGCCGAGAGGCCGCCGACGCCGACGCCCTGGACGACACGGCAGGCGATGAGCATGCCGGGGTTCTGCGACAGACCCGCGGCCATCGAACCCAGGACGTAGATGACCAGGGCTATCTGGACGAGAGCCTTCTTGCTGTACAGGTCCGCGAGCTTGCCCCACAGCGGGGTGGTCGCGGTCATGGCCAGCAGGGAGGCGGTGACGACCCAGGTGTAGGCCGACTGGCCGCCGCCGAGGTCGCCGATGATGTGCGGCAGGGCGTTGGAGACGATCGTGGACGACAGGATCGCCACGAACATGCCGAGCAGCAGTCCGGAGAGGGCCTCCATGATCTGCCGGTGCGTCATCGGAGCGCCGTCCGGGGAGCCTCCCCCGTGCTTGGCGTGGGCCCGCACACCGGCTGGTGTGGTCGTTGCCATGGGTTTCCTTTTCTTCTGTTCGCTATGCGGGTGTACGGGTTGTCTGTTCGCGTACGGGTGTGGGGAACCGGGGCCCGGAACGGCAGTCGCCGAAACTGGCCCGCAGCCGTGTCATGAGCCGGATGAAGCTCACCGACCTCGTCGTCGCTCCAGTCGCTCAGGCGGTCGGCCAGCAGTTCTGTGGTGCGCTGGTAGAGCTCGTCGAGCCGGGCCCGGCCGGCGGGCGTGAGCCGGAGGATGCGGGAGCGTTTGTCCGCAGGGTCGGGGGACCGGTCGTGAGCTGACGAGCCAGTTCCTCGTACTGCGCCTGCTCAGCCATCACACCTCCCCTATTCGTTGCTTGGGGCAACCATAAGTAAGGTGGTTGCTTCAGGCAAATGAATGTGGAGGATGCGAGGACAAAAACTTGGCAAAGGCAAGTAGTGGTGGACGTAAGTCCACAGGTGATGGAGGTTTCGCCGTTGAGGGAGCCCCGGCTTGGGCTGTTCACGCGTATTCGCTAGTGTCTCGGGCCATGGCTAACACGCAGGGCCCCCAGGGCAACTACGACCCCTCGGGCAACACCCAGATGTTCCGTGCCTTCGTCGACGAGGCCCCGCAGCGCGGCCGGCAGGAGGCGGCCTCTTCGGGCCCCCGTGTCGGCCTGATCGTCGGTGTGGTCGTCGCCGTGGTGATCGTCGCCGCGGTCGCCTGGCTCGCGCTGAAGTAGTACGACGCGGCTCGCGCGAAACAGCCGAAGCGAGCGGCTCGCCGAAGTGACCGAAGCGAGCGGCTCGCCGAGGCAGTGCGAGCGGGGCGAAGCCCTACTCCCGGTGCCGTGCGCTCCGATGACGTGCGTCCCGAAGGCCGCCGTGGCCGAACGCGCCGGGCTGTACCGGTGTTGGGGAAGGAGACGGTCACCTTCTCGCACCGTACGGCGGTGGTCGCCGTCGGAGAAGGCGTACCGGGGCTCGTACCACGGGAGTTGGCGCTGTGCGGTGAGGGGCCGGTGCTGACCGGCGTGCTGCCCGGACCCTGCGCCGTGCCCGAAGCACCGCTCGCCGCAGGCGAGTTGTCCGCGTTGCCTGGACTGTCCCTGCTGTTGGCGCTGTTGGCGCTGTTGACGCACGGGGCCGGCGTCCACCCAGACGGACGACCGCCGTCGAAGCACCGATCACGGCCCTCGACGGCCCCGCAACCACGTCGCTCGAAGCCTCGAAGCATTGCGTCAGCGCGGCTGACACACCGTCAATGAGGAGGTGTCAGTCGGAGATCAGGCCATCCCGCAGCTGAGCCAGCGTGCGGGTCAGCAGCCGGGAGACGTGCATCTGGGAGATGCCGACCTCCTCGCCGATCTGCGACTGCGTCATGTTGGCGAAGAAGCGCAGCATGATGATCCGCCGCTCGCGGGGCGGGAGTTTGGCCAGCAGCGGCTTGAGCGACTCGCGGTACTCCACGCCCTCCAGAGCCGAGTCCTCGTACCCGAGCCGGTCGGCGAGCGAACCCTCGCCGCCGTCGTCCTCGGGTGCGGGTGAGTCCAGCGAGGACGCCGTGTACGCGTTGCCGACGGCGAGACCGTCGACCACGTCCTCCTCCGACACGCCCAGCACGGAGGCGAGTTCGGTGACCGTCGGCGAGCGGTCCAGCTTCTGCGACAACTCGTCGCTCGCTTTGGTGAGGGCCAGGCGCAGCTCCTGGAGGCGGCGCGGCACCCGCACCGACCACGAGGTGTCCCGGAAGAACCGCTTGATCTCGCCGACGACCGTCGGCATCGCGAACGTCGGGAATTCCACGCCCCGTTCGCAGTCGAAGCGGTCGATCGCCTTGATCAGGCCGATCGTGCCGACCTGGACGATGTCCTCCATCGGTTCGTTGCGGCTGCGGAAGCGGGCCGCCGCGTACCGCACGAGCGGGAGGTTCAGCTCGATCAGCGTGTCCCGGACGTAGGCGCGCTCGGGGCTGTGCTCGTCGAGCGCGGCGAGCCGCAGGAAGAGGGAGCGGGACAGGGTGCGGGTGTCGATGGCTTCCGGGGTCGGGAGCTCCGGGGCCTCCGCGGTGGTCGGCAGGCCCTCGGCGCCCGGGAGGTCCTGGGCCGGAAGGGTCTCGGCGCCCGGGAGGTCCTGAGGGGCCTGAAGGTCCAGAAGCGCATCGGTCGCGGAGTCGCTCTGCGTGAGCGTGAGCACCTTCGAGCTGCCCTGGTCTGCGGACATGCCACCCCCTTTGGGTCGCGGGACGGTCGCGGCGGACGCTCCCGTCGGAGGAACGCAGCCTCCACCTGAATACCGGCGGCGAGGCTGCGGCAAACGCGCTTCCGGCAGAATGTCACATGTCGGCAACACGCTGTAGAGACATGTCGACATGTGAAACGCGAATTGGCCCTGGCTGGAGGCATTCTGAGGGACTTTCAGCGCAGAACTGTCGGGAAGAGCCGTTGCGGTCGATTCGCTCTTGTGAGTTATGCGTCGATCCTGTTTGCGGATCTCAGTCGCGCGAAGCTCCTGGCGAGGAGCCTTGACACATGCATCTGGGAGACACCCAGTTCGGCGCTGATCTGTGACTGGGTCAGATTGCTGTAGTAGCGCAGCAGCAGAATTCGTTGCTCACGCTCGGGCAGCTGTACGAGCAGATGCCGTACGAGGTCGCGGTGTTCGACCCCGTCGAGCGCGGGGTCCTCGTAGCCGAGCCGGTCGAGGAGGCCGGGCAGCCCGTCGCCTTCCTGGGCGGCCTCCAGCGAGGTCGCGTGGTACGAGCGCCCCGCCTCGATGCAGGAGGTCACCTCCTCCTCGGTGATGCGCAGCCGCTCGGCGATCTCGGCGGTCGTCGGCGAGCGCCCGAACGTCGTCGTCAGGTCCTCGGTCGCGCTGTTGACCTGCACCCACAGCTCGTGCAGCCGGCGCGGGACGTGGACCGTGCGGACGTTGTCGCGGAAGTACCGCTTGATCTCGCCGACCACGGTCGGCATGGCGAAGGTCGGGAACTGCACGCCCCGGTCCGGGTCGAAGCGGTCGATGGCGTTGATCAGGCCGATGGTGCCGACCTGGACGACGTCCTCCATCGGTTCGTTGCGGGAGCGGAAGCGGGCGGCGGCGTAGCGCACGAGGGGGAGGTTCGCCTCGATGAGCGCCCCGCGTACGCGGTGGTGTTCCGGAGTGCCCGGCTCCAGCTCCTTGAGTTGGGCGAAGAGGACCTGGGTGAGAGCCCGGGTGTCGGCCCCGCGGCGCTTCTGGGGTGTGTCGGCCGGAGCGGTGGGTTGGGGCTCGGTGGGAGCGGCGGGTTGGGGCTCGGCGGGAGCGGCGGGTTGGGCGGCGGGTTGGGGCTCGGCGGGGGCGGTGGCGGATGTCTGATGCCCGGCGGGAGCCTCCTCCTGGGGCGGCGCAGTACTGGCCGACACGGTCAACGCCACCTCTTCATCCGTCAACACATCTGTCAACTGACCGTCAAAAGCGGTCATAGCATCACAAGAAATGGACACTGTGCGCAAGCACCGCATAACTCCGTGTTGAGGGAGAGTTATGGCCCAATATGCAGGAAAGCCCCCCATCGTTCCGATGGGGGGCTCCGCGGGCAGTGTCGCCCGGAATCCGTGGCCGGAGTCGCTCAGATTTCGTAGTCGGCGATCACCCAAGTGGCGAACTCGCGCCACAGCGCGACGCCCGCCTGGTGCGCCGGGTGCTCGAGGTAGTGCTTGAGGGCGTCCGAGTCGTCCACCGCCGAGTTGATCGCATAGTCGTACGCGATGGGTCGGTCGCTGATGTTCCAGGCGCACTCCCAGAAGCGCAGCTCGTCGATCAGGCCGCCGAGCGCCTCGAATGCGCGGACGCCCTCCACGACGCGCGGGTCGTCGCGCTGGACGCCCTCGTTGAGTTTGAAGAGGACGAGGTGGCGGATCACGGGCGCTCCCAGGGGTACGAGGGTGGCCGCCCGGCCCTGGGTCCTACTTGGCCCCGTCGGCGAGCCACGTCATGAAGTGGCCGATGGCCTTGGCGGCACTCGAAATGCCTTCGAAGCCTATCTCGACGTAGTCGGCGGCCTTGGCCGGGTCCGTGATGACCACGTAGAGCACGAATACCACGAGCACGTACAGTGCGATTTTCTTTCCCTGTACCGCCACGCGGCCTCCCCCGTGTCTTCCGCCCCGCGGGGCCCGGCTTGCCGCCGGTGAGTGTAACCCGGCCAGATGTTCGGGGGTCGCAAATGTTTCCTCATCCGCCACACCTGAACACACCTGAACACACCTCAACGCGCTGAACGCACCTGAACGCATCTGAACGCATCTGAACGCATCTCAACGCACGAAGGGCCCCGCCTGATGACGGGGCCCTTCTCCGGCGGTAGCGGAGGGATTTGAACCCTCGGTGACTTGCGCCACACTCGCTTTCGAGGCGAGCTCCTTCGGCCGCTCGGACACGCTACCGAGGGAGACCCTACCCCAAGGTGGGCCGTGGCCTGAAATCCGTTTCCGGGACCGCCCGGGAACCCGTTTCCGGGGATCGCCCGGCTCCGGGCCTCAGCGGGCCCGGAAGAAGTCCGTGAGGAGCCTGGCGCACTCGTCCGCGAGCACGCCGTCGATCACCTCGGGGCGATGGTTGAGGCGCCGGTCGCGCACCAGGTCCCACAGTGACCCGACCGCTCCGGCCTTGTCGTCGCGCGCGCCGTAGACGACCCGGTCCAGCCGGGCCTGCTGCAGCGCGCCCGCACACATCGTGCAGGGCTCCAGGGTGACGACGAGCGTGCACCCGGCCAGCCGCCATTCGCCGAGCGCCGTCGCGGCGCGGCGCAGCGCGACGATCTCCGCGTGGGCCGTCGGATCGCCCGTGG
>CBFHCJ010000404.1:0-6482 GCA_965654005.1 uncultured Streptomyces sp.
GGGTGGACGTGGCCGCGACACGGCTCGCGGCCCCCCTCTACCCGGGGGGCCCGCCTCCGCCGGCCCCGGACTGGGCTCCGGTGAACTGGCAGGAGTACCCGGACGAGGTCGTCGACCGCAAATGGCGCACGGACGCGGCCCGTCTCCACCGCGCCCTCGACGCCCTGGGCGTCCACCACGCCGCACGTCCGACCAAACCCGACGCGGACGGCCCCACGCTGGAGCGGGTGCTGGAGTATCTGACGGTCCGGGCGGCCGAGAGCGGCACGCCGACCGCGGGGGGTGTGCCCGGCGACGTACGCGCCCCGCGTGAGTCTGAGGGCGATGAGGGGACCCCGCGCCCCGCGACCGCCTCTGGGTCCGACGGAAGGGCCCAGGGCGCCGTCAGCGCCTCTCACGGCCATGGCACCACCCCTGACGGCGCTGAAGGCGTTGACGGCGACGGAACCGAGCCCCCTGACGACGCGGCCGCTCCCCACGACGGCGCGGCCGCCCATCAGGACGCAGTGGCCGCCGACGAAGCAGTGGCCCCCGACGACGACGGCGCAGTCGCCAGTGCGCGGACGGCCGCCCTCGCCGTCGGCCTCAGTGCCGAGGTGGCACGGGAAGAGGCGGTCGCCGGGGAGATACCCGGCGGCGGGGGCCCGGGGCACCCTCCGGAGCCGAACCCGACGCTGTGGGACGACGGGCTGCTCCCGCTGTTCCCGCTCCAGCCGCCCCGCACCGGCCGAGAACTGCTCGTCGACCACGTCACCGCGATGGTGTGCTGCGCCGCGATGGACACGGCAGGAGCAGCGCCGGGTCTCGACTGGTTGGACGGCCCGTCGCTCCTGGTCAAGGGCGAACGGGCGGCCGACCTGGCCCCCCGGGTCCTGACCCTCGTCGAGGAAGGCGACCCGGCCCCGCTGCGCACCTGGCTGGTCCACCTGGGCGTCCGCCCGGAGAAGCCGGTCCGGTTGGTCTGACACCCGGCCACCGGCACCGTCGACCAAATCCCCACCCGCCGGCCCCGCGACTCGCGCCGCACATCCGGCCCCATGGCTCGCACTGGACCGCACCGCCCGGCGCCCATGGCTCGCACCGGACCGCACCGCCCGGCGCCCATGGCTCGCACCGGACCGCACCGCCCGCCCTTCACGCCTCGCACCGTGCCGCCCGTCACCGCCCGATCGACCGGCGCCGTCTGTTCCGAACATCAGTCCCTGTCGAACGTCACCCGAATCTGAGCCACCGCGCCAAGCCCTCCGCCTCCGCTCAGACCCCATCCCACCTGCGCGAACGCCGCTCACTTCGCCCCCGCAACCCCGAGCCGTGGCCGGAGAATCCCACTCCGTTCACGTCAATTCGCGACGAACGGTGACGGAGTGCGTGCGTAATGTGATGTGCTGGGACCGATCGCGCACAAGGCAAGGGCTTGCGACGGCACGGGGGCGAGGGAGGGGACATGGGGTCTGAGCACATCCGTCGTTGGGAGTCGGGTGCTCTCGCACATGCCGTGACGGACCCCTTCGGCCAGGGTCCCGTCCCCTGGCTTCGGGGCAGCGAGACGTACTTCGACGACACGGGCCACGTGGTTCCCTGGTACGTGGACCCGGCCCCGCCCCAGGTCCCGTCCCAGGGTCCCAAAGGAGCGCGCATCCCGGCCCCCCGCACCGGCGGCCCCCGCTCCGCGGACGACGTCCACCGCCAGATCAAGGGCTTCACCTCCACCGGCGCGGTGGCCCCCGGCGAGGCCATCGACTTCCGCATCACGGTGGACCCGCCCCAGGAGTTCGCCGTCGACATCTACCGGATCGGCCATTACGGCGGCGACGGGGCGTCCAAGATCACCACCAGCCCGCGTCTCTCCGGGATCGTCCAGCCGCCCCCGCTCACCGCCGACCGCACGGTCTCCTGCCACCACTGGTGGCACTCCTGGCGGCTGCAGATCCCGTCGTACTGGAGCATCGGCGCGTACGTAGCCGTCCTCACCACCGCCGACGGCTACCGCTCCCACGTCCCCTTCACCGTCCGTGACAACCGCCCCGCGGATCTGCTCCTTTTGCTTCCCGACATCACCTGGCAGGCGTACAACCTCTACCCGGAGGACGGCCACACCGGCGCCAGCCTCTACCACGCCTGGGACGAGAAGGGCAGGCTGCTCGGCGAAACCGACGCCGCCACCACGGTCTCCTTCGACCGCCCGTACGCCGGCGCGGGCCTCCCCCTGCACGTCGGCCACGCCTACGACTTCATCCGCTGGGCCGAGCGCTTCCACTACGACCTCTCCTACGCCGACGCCCGCGATCTGCACGCAGGCCGCGTCGACCCCACCCGCTACCGCGGTCTGGTCTTCCCGGGCCACGACGAGTACTGGTCGACGCAGATGCGCCGGACCGTGGAACTCGCCCGCGAGAACGGCACCTCGCTCGTCTTCCTCTCCGCCAACACCATGTACTGGCAGGTGGAGCTCGGTCCGTCGCCGTCCGGCGTTCCCGACCGACTGCTCACCTGTCGCAAGCGCCGCGGACCCGGCAAGCCCACGCTGTGGCGGGAAATCGACCGTCCCGAGCAGGAGGTGATCGGCGTCCAATACGCCGGCCGGGTGCCCGAACCCCATTCCCTCGTCGTCCGCAACGCCGGCCACTGGCTGTGGGAGGCGACCGGCGCCCAGGAGGGCGACGAACTGGAGGGAATGGTCGCGGGGGAGGCGGACCGTTACTTCCCGCGCGTCCCGCTGCCCGAGCACCAGGGCCGCATCCTGCTCGCCCACTCCCCGTACCGGGACGGCGAGGGCGTCCTGCGCCACCAGGAGACCTCCCTCTACCGCGCCCCCTCCGGCGCCCTCGTCTTCGCGTCGGGAACGTTCGCCTGGTCCCCCGCGCTGGACCGCCCCGGCCACGTGGACACCCGCATCCAGCAGGCCACCGCGAACCTCCTGGACCGCATCTGCAAACGGGACTGATTCCGGCCCCACCCCGACGTCCACTGCGACCCGTACCGGCCCCGCGGCACGGCTCCCCGCCCGCATACGGGAGAATCGAGCCAATTGGAGAGAACCACGGGGAGGAACCGTGTCCGGATTCGTCGAAAAGCCCGAGCCCGTAGAGGTGCCGGGTCTGGTGCATCTGCACACCGGAAAGGTGCGCGAGCTGTACCAGAACGAGGCGGGCGACCTCGTGATGGTCGCCAGCGACCGTACATCCGCATTCGACTGGGTGCTGCCGACCGAGATCCCGGACAAGGGCCGGATCCTCACCCAGCTCTCGCTCTGGTGGTTCGACCAGCTCGCCGATCTGGTCCCCAGCCACGTCCTGAGCACCGAACTCCCGCCGGGTGCCCCCGCCGACTGGGCCGGCCGCACCCTCGTCTGCAAGTCCCTGCGAATGGTTCCCGTGGAGTGCGTGGCCCGGGGCTACCTCACCGGCTCGGGCCTCGCCGAGTACAAGGAGTCCCGCACCGTCTGCGGCCTCGCTCTGCCCGAGGGCCTGGTCGACGGCTCGGAGCTGCCCGCGCCGATCTTCACCCCGGCCACCAAGGCCGCGGTCGGCGAGCACGACGAGAACGTCTCCTACGAGGAGGTCGCCCGCCAGGTCGGCCCCGAGACGGCCGCCCAGCTGAGGCAGGCGACCCTCGCCGTCTACGGCCGCGCCCGCGACATCGCCCGCGACCGCGGGATCATCCTCGCGGACACCAAGTTCGAGTTCGGCTACGAGGGCGACACCCTCGTACTCGCCGACGAGGTCCTCACCCCGGACTCCTCCCGCTTCTGGCCGGCCGACCTGTGGGAGCCGGGTCGCGCCCAGCCGTCGTTCGACAAGCAGTTCGTACGGGACTGGCTGACCTCCCCCGCCTCCGGCTGGGACCGCACGAGCGAGCAGCCCCCGCCGCCGCTGCCGCAGGAGATCGTGGAGGCGTCCCGGGCGAAGTACGCGGAGGCGTACGAGCGTCTGACGGGCGTGCGTTGGTCGTAGCCGGGTGCGGGTGAGGCCCGGCGACCAGCCGGGCCCTCAGCCCCATGCTTTCCGGAAGCATCAGCAGCCGCACCGGCCCCGCGGGCACAGACCGCGTCCGTGAGGCCGGAGGGACCCGAGAGGCCTGACGACCCGTGAGCCAGACGGACCCGTGAGGCCCTGACGACAAGCGGGGCAAGACGGACCTGTGAGGCCAGACGGACAAGCGAGGCAGATGGACCTCGCGAGGCCCGACGGACGAACGAGGCGCGAGGACCCGCGAGGCCCGAAGGACCCTGACGCACACGAAGAAGCCCCCGACCTGGGCCGGGGGCTTCTCTCTGGAGCGGACGACGAGGCTCGAACTCGCGACCTCAACCTTGGCAAGGTTGCGCTCTACCAACTGAGCTACGTCCGCACTGCGCCGCTGCGCGAAAGCAACTATACCCAACCTCGCTCCCGAGCGAGACGCACCGTCGTATGACGGTTCTCCGCCCCGAGCTTCGAGACGGCCGAGGACAGATAGTTCCGCACGGTCCCCTGCGACAGCGCGGCCCGCTCCGCGATCTCCGCCTCGGGTGCCCAGTGGGCGGCGTAGCCCAGCACCTCGGCCTCCCGCGCGGTCAGCGGCGAGTCCCCGGCGGAGATCGCGTCGGCGGCCAACTCGGGGTCCACATAGCGGTTTCCCGCATGTACCGTACGGATGATCTCGGCGAGCCGCTGTGTGCTGACGGTCTTCGGGACGAACCCGCGCACACCCGCCGCGAGCGCCCGTTTCAGATGCGCCGGCCGCCCATGACCGGTCACGATCAGCACCTGGCACTCCGGCAGTTCGGCCCGCAGCGATGTGGCCACCCTCACACCGTCAGCCCCCGGCATCTGAAGATCCAGTACGGCCACGTCGGGACGGTGCGCCCGCGCCATCGCGAGCGCCTCGGGCCCGGTCGCCGCCTCACAGAGGACCACGAGATCGTCCTCGAGACCGGGCAGCGCGGCCAGCGCCCCGGATGGGGTGTTCGTCGTCGGCGTGGCGGCCGACCGCCTGGTTCGGGGAGTCCCGCGGTGGCGGTGCGTCGCAGCTCGTTCGTCCGCAGCCGGATCGTGCGCCCGCGCGTCTCGTGCCCGGTCACGCCCAGCTCGCCGAGCGGGGGCAGATCCCCGAAAAAGTACCCCCGGGCAGGTGCCGGAGGCGGCGACGCGTCCCTCGTGGAGTATCGCGAGACAAATGTCAGACGGCGAGGGAGCCGCGCCGTGTGCGCACGGGACTTGAGAACGAGAACACGAGAACAGGGACACAGGGACGGGGACTTGAGAACGGGGACACGAGAAAGGCCCCGGTCGACTGACCGGGGCCTTTCTCCCTGGAGCGGACGACGAGGCTCGAACTCGCGACCTCAACCTTGGCAAGGTTGCGCTCTACCAACTGAGCTACGTCCGCACTGCCCCCGACCGTCGACTGTAAAAGAAACAGCCACCGACCGGTGCGAGCACCAGCCTACCTCATCCACAAGGGTGGTCGGACCGATGCCGTAGAGCGGGTGACAGGGATTGCACACTGCGCCTTCCCCCTGGAAGGGGGTTGTTCTGCTACTAAACTACACCCGCGTAACTCCTTGGGCCTCGGCCTTCCGGCCTCGCCCCTCGGCGTGTTCCAGACTCTAGCTGATCACCAGGGGGGCAGTGCAAGTCGGTTGTGGGCAGGGTCAGATCGGCCCAACCGAGGGTGACAAGGGCCCAGGGCCCGGAGCTCGGTGCGGAGAGAGCCCTCTGACGGCCCCCGGACACCGGACACAGGGCCCCGCGCGGAGCGCTCAGTGCGCCTCCGCGAACGCCTCGTACACCTTCTTCGGGATGCGGCCCCGCGGCGGTACGTCCATCTTGTTGGAGCGGGCCCAGGCGCGGACGGCCGCCGGGTCGGGCGTCAACGCCGTGTGCGTGTACGCCTTCCCGGACTTCGCCTTCTTGCGGCCGGCCTCGACGTACGGTGCCAGCGCCTTGCGCAGTTTCTTGGCATTGGCTGGATTGAGGTCGATCTCGTACGACTTGCCGTCCAGTCCGAAGACGATCGTTTCCGCCGCTTCTGAGCCGTCGATGTCGTCAAAGAGAGTGACCACGACACGCTGCGCCACGAATATCGTTCCCTTCGTGCGGCACCTCCGCGATCACGCTCCATGACGTGCGCAGAGACATGCGCAGAGGTCCGGGTGATGTCGGGGAGATGTCGACTGTCCGGCAGTAATTGAGCAAAGTATCGGCTATTGCCATTTCCTTTGTACAGTGCCGGGCATTGCATTGTGAAGACCGACCGAATAGCTCCGCGTGTCAGGGTGCAATGACCGCCACCGCTCTTCTGCGGTTTTCCGAGAATTTTCCGCGGCGACCACCGCGCCGATGCGGGATCGTGATGGTGGTCACGTAGGATGCTACGTATCTACGCGAGTAGAAATTTTGTGCGGGTAGTCTGAAGGAACCTGCTCAGCACCACACACCGGGAGTGCCAGTGGCACGCGTCGTAGTCGACGTCATGCTCAAGCCGGAGATCCTCGACCC
>CBFHCJ010000405.1:0-6478 GCA_965654005.1 uncultured Streptomyces sp.
GCCCAGCGCCGCCACCACCGCCGCCTGCGTCGGCGCCGACGTCATCATGCCGCCGTGCTTGCGGATCTCCAGGAGCGGACCGAGGACAGCCGGGTCGCCGGCCAGGAAGGCCGCGCGATAGCCCGCGAGGTTCGAGCGCTTGGAGAGGGAGTGGACCGACACGATGCCCTCGTACGAGCCGCCGCACACGTCCGGGTGCAGGACCGAGACCGGGTCGGCCTCCCAGCCCAGCTCGATGTAGCACTCGTCGGAGAACACCAGCACGCCGTGCTCACGGGCCCAGGCGACGATCCTCGTCAGCTCCTCCTTGCCCAGCACCTCGCCCGTCGGGTTCGACGGGGAGTTGAGCCACAGGAGCTTCAGGTTCGTCGGGTCGAGGTCGGTGGGGCCCGGCGCGTCAGCGCCTGGTGTCAGCGTGTAGACCTCGTAGTCCGCGCGGGCCAGGCGGGCTCCGACCTCGTACGTCGGATAGGCCAGGCTCGGGTAGGCGACCTTGTCGCCGGGGCCGAGGCCCAGCTGGGTGGGGAGCCAGGCGACGAGCTCCTTGGACCCGACGATCGGCAGGACGTGGCGGTGGGTGACGTCCCGGGCGCCGAGGCGGCGCTGCACCCAGCCGGTGATCGCGTCACGCAGCTCGGGCGTGCCCCAGACGGTCGGGTAGCCCGGCGAGTCCGCCGCGGCGACCAGCGCCTTCTGGATCAGCTCGGGAACCGGGTCGACGGGCGTACCGACGGACAGGTCGACGATCCCACCCGGATGCGCGGCGGCCGTCTTCTTGTACGGCGCCAGCTTGTCCCAGGGGAAGACGGGCAGGCGGTCGGAGACTGCGGACACGGGGATCGGCTCACTTTCTGGTACGACGAGCGCCCGGTACGAGCGTACGGGCGTACGGGCACGGGCATACGGGCGCCAAACGCCTCGGTCCCGTGCGGCGCGGCAGGCACGAACAGGACCGAGGCGATGGGGTCCCCCCTGTTCGAGCGAAGCCGAGAACCAGGGGGGATGTGCGGCCGTTTACTGGTTCATCGGGGGCAGCGCCGCGATGAAGGGGTGGTCGCGCTCGATCAGCCCCAGCTTGCTGGCGCCACCGGGCGAGCCGAGCTCGTCGAAGAACTCGACGTTCGCCTTGTAGTAGTCCTTCCACTCCTCGGGAGTGTCATCCTCGTAGAAGATGGCCTCGACCGGGCATACCGGCTCACAGGCTCCACAGTCGACGCATTCGTCCGGGTGGATGTACAAGGACCGCTGGCCCTCGTAGATGCAGTCGACCGGGCACTCCTCGATGCACGCCTTGTCCTTGACGTCGACACAAGGCTGCGCGATGACGTAGGTCACGCTGTCGTTCCTCCTCGATAGGGCGCTGGCGGGCCTCCTCAGGCTCCGCCGCCTGGCGCGCGGGAGCGCGGCGTCGTCGATGCCCGCACCTAGTATCTCCGTTCCTGGGCATGATCCGAACAGGAGGGGTGAACTGACCAGTGGAAATATCTGCGGGCGGACGGCTGGAAGTCCGTGTCACCGCTGCTGACGTGGGCAAACGCGTCTCCGTACGGCGGTTGAGCGAACATGCCGCCGAGGGTGAGAGGTTCACCGACACGGTCGGCGTTCTCACATCGTGGGACAAGGGCGTGCTCGTGATCACACGGCGAGACGGGCAGAGCGTCCGGATCTCGGAATCCTCGCTGGTCGCCGGCAAGGTCGTTCCCGCGGTTCCGGCGCGACGACGGGGTCCCGTGGCCTCGTACGAGGAGCTGGCGCGGATCTCCGCCCGGGCCTGGCAGCCGGTGGAGCGGGAGCGGCTCGGCGAGTGGGAGCTGCGCGCCGCCTCCGGTTTTACGCGCCGGGCGAATTCGGTGCTGCCGCTCGGCGACCCCGGGCTGCCGCTGGACGAGGCCCTGACGGCCGTACGGCGCTGGTACGCGGCCCGTGGCCTGCCCGCCTACCTGCAGCTGGCGACCGGGGCGGCGGGCACACAGGAGACGCTGTGCGCGGAGCTGGAGGCGCGCGGGTGGACGCGGGAGGTGACCGCCGATCTGTGGACGGGCTCGCTGGCGCCCCTCGCGGACCGCGAGGCGCCCGGCGTGGTGCTGTCGCGCACCGCGGACGAGGCGTGGCTCGCCCGTTACCGGCGCAAGGGGCTGAGCGAGGTGGTGGCGCTGCAGGTGCTGGGCAGCGGGCCCTCGGTGTGGTTCGCGACGGTGCCGGGGGCCGAGGGTGCTCCTCCTGCCGCTGTCGGGCGGTGCGTGGTGGACGGGCGGTGGGCCGGTTTCGCGGCCGTCGAGGTCGACCCCGAGCAGCGGCGCCGGGGCCTGGCCACGGCCGTGATGGCGGCGCTGGCCCGTCAGGCGCTGGAGGAGGGCGCCTCGGCGGCCTGGCTCCAGGTGGAGGCTGACAACGTGGAGGCGCGGGCCCTGTACACACGACTGGGCTTCGCGGCGCATCATGCCTATCACCACTACCGAGAGCCGGAGGGCTTCCGGGGACCGGACGCGGGCGGCCCGGAGGTCGCCGGTGCCGGGCCGGTGGTCGGGCCGGTGGTATGAGAGGTTTCGAGGCTGTCATGCGTGCCCCCTATCCCCCGGAACCGGAGCGGGCCGCCGAGGTGCGGCGGCGGTTCGGCGACGAGGCACGGTCCGCGCGGCCCGATCTCGCGACCCTGTGTCTGCTCGTGGGCGCCGCGGCGGACGGGGCACTGGACGAGGCCGGGATGGACGCCGCGCAGATCGAGCTGGACAGGCTGGCCGGGAAGCTGCCGTTCGCGCCCGGCGGGCCGCGCGCCTGGGCCGTCGCACTGGCCGACGTGCTCGGCGGGCGCTGCGGGTTCGGCGGCTCGGCCGCGGACTATGAGCGCCTGGAGTCCTCGTTGCTGCACGTGGTGCTGCGGCGGCGCCGTGGACTGCCCATCCTGCTCTCGGTGGTCTGGATGGAGGTGGCCCGTAGGGCCGGGGCGCATGTGTACGGCGTCGCGTTGCCGGGGCACTTCGTCGTCGGGTTCGGGCCGCAGGAGGAGCAGGTGCTGGCCGATCCGTTCGACGGAGGGCGGGTGCTGAGCGGGTCCGATGCCGAGTTGCTGGTCGCCGGGGCCACGGGGGCGGCACTGGAGCCGTCGATGCTCACGCCCGCCGATCCGCTGGACGTCGTGATGCGGGTGTTGAACAACATCCGGGCGTGGGCTGCCGCTCGGCCCGAGCGGTCGGATGTCGCCCTGTGGGCGGTCGAGTTGTCGTTGTCGTTGCCGTCGCATCCGGCGCGGTTGCGGTACGAGCGTGCGCAGCTTCTTGTGCAGCGGGGGGATTTCCTGCGGGGGGCCGCGGAGCTTGACGCGTACGCGGAGTTGGTGGCTGCGGTTGACGAAACGGCTGCCGATCGGGTGCGGGGGCAGGCGGCAGCGGCTCGGGCCATGCTCAACTGAGTCTCTACAGCCACCCCTTCTCACGAGCTATCCGTACCGCCTCCGCCCTGTTTCGAACCGCCAGCTTCTGGATCGCTGTCGAGAGGTAGTTGCGGACCGTTCCCTGGGACAGATGCAGGGTCGTGGCCAGTTCCGCGTTCGTCGAGCCGTCTGCCGCCGCGCGCAGGACCTCCCGTTCGCGGTCGGTCAGCGGGTTGGCGCCGTCTGCCAGGGCGGCCGCCGCCAGTGTGGGGTCGATGACGCGCTCCCCGGCGAGCACCTTCCGCACGGCTTCGGCGAGTTGGGACGCGGGCGCGTCCTTCACCAGGAAGGCGTCGGCGCCCGCCTCCATCGCCGAGCGCAGATAGCCGGGGCGGCCGAACGTGGTCAGGACGACCACCTTGAGCGCCGGCAGCTCCCGGTGCAGCTCGGCCGCCGCCTCGATCCCGGTGGCGCCGGGCATCTCGATGTCCAGCAGCGCCACGTCCACGTCATGGGCGCGCGCCGCCGCCAGCACCGCGTCTCCGCGGGCGACCTGCGCGACGACCTCGATGTCCGGCTCGAGGCCGAGCAGGGCGGCCAGTGCCTCGCGGACCATGGACTGGTCCTCGGCCAGGAGGACCTTGATCGTGCGGCTCATGCCCCGGATCCTATGGCCTCCCCGTTCACGGCCGCCCCGGCCGTCACCGGCACCCGCGCCACCAGCCTGAACCCCCGCTTCACACGCCCCGCCTCCAGGGTGCCGCCGGCCTTCGCCAGGCGCTCGCTCAGCCCCGTCAGCCCGTTGCCGGGACCGCTTCCCGAGCCGCCCGCACCGTCGTCCTCCACCGCCAGTTCCAGCATCAGGCCGTCCAGGGTCTGGCGGCGCAGCAGCTCCACCGTGCAGCGTCGGGCCCCGCTGTGCCGTACGACGTTGGTGACCGCCTCACGCAGCGCCCAGGCGAGGGCGGACTCGCTCTCCTCGGCGATCCCGTTGAGGTCGGGCTCGGCCGGCAGATCGGCGGTGACGTCGGCCGCCGCCAAAGCGACCTGGGCGCCCGCCAGTTCCGCGGACAGCCGGGGCCGCCGGTAGCCGCTGACGGCCTCGCGGACGTCCACGAGGGCCTGTCGGCTGACGTTCTCGATGTCGGCGACCTGCTGGGCCGCCTTGCCGGGATGGTCGGGGAGCATCCGGCCGGCCAGCTCGCTCTTGAGCGTGATCAGGGACAGGGAGTGGCCGAGCAGGTCGTGCAGATCGCGGGCGAGGCGCAACCGCTCCTCGTTGGCGGCGAGCTGTGCGACGGTGGCACGGGCCTTGCGCAACTCGACCGTCGTACGCACCAGTTGACGCACACCCGTCATCGCGTACCCGATGAGCAGCACCAGCAGGACCAGGTCCCCCGCGTCCTTCTCGCCGACGTGGAGTCCGACCAGGAGCATCAGGCCGACCGTCGTGGCAATCGCCCAGTACGCCACCCGCAGCGGCAGGGTCGCCCCGCAGACGACCGAGACGTAGACGAAGAGACCGAGCCAGGGCGAGCCGAGTGTGAGGCAGAGCAGCGCGGCGAGCACGGCGAGAGTGACGATCAGGGCGCCGACGAGGTACGCGGAGAACGGCCTGCCCATCTGCCGGAAGACCAGCGCCAGATACACCCCCACGAAGGCCGCGAGGCCCAGCCAGCCGGCGACGGTGCCGCCGGTGGTGTGGTTCCCCGAGGCCAGATCGTGGACCGGTGAGTTGAGGAAGACGAGCCAGACGCCGATCCACAGGATCTTGCGCGACAGCTCACGCCGGTTGCGGGGCGGCTGGCCCATGCGCATCAGCCGCTCGGCCCTGGCGTCGTCGGACCGCGGGTCTTCCGTCATGACGCTCACGCCTTCAGCGTGTCCTTCCGGTACAGCCAGGCCGCGCCGCCCGCGAACAGGATGAAGAAGGCGACGAGGATGGCGATGTCCTGGGCATGCGGGGCCCGGCTCTGTTCGATGGCCTGCCCCAGGGCAGCGTACGCGTGTGTGGGCAGCCACTTGGCGATCTTCTGCAGCCAGTCCGGGAAGGTCGTGGCCGGCATCCACAGGCCGCCGAGTACCGACAGCCCGAAGTAGGTGATCATCGTGATCGGGCGGACGGCGTCGCCGCTGGCGAGGTACCCGATGGCAACGCCGAGGGCGGCGAAGACGAGGCTGCCGGCCCAGATGGCGCCGGTGAGGGCGAGCCACTGCCAGGCGTCCAGGCGGACGTGCTTCACGGCCGCGGCGACCGCGAAGACGACGACGATGGACGGCAGGCTGACCACGGCGGCGCCGGCGGTCTTGGCGAGGACGTAGCCCCGGCCCGGCAGGGTGGTCAGCCGCAGCTGCCGCACCCACCCGCTCTCGCGCTCCTTCGCGATGCGCTCGCTGTTGCCCATCAGAACGGCGGTCAGGGCGCCGAAGGAGGCCATGGAGACCATCATGTACGTCGGGATGGTCAGGCCGCTGCCGGCAACCTTGGTCGTGCTGTCGGCCTTGCCGGCGATGAGCAGGAACAGGACCGAGGGATAGATCACGGAGAAGAACAGGAACTTCCGGTTGCGCAGGGCACGGGCGAGTTCCAGCCGGATCAGACTGTTCATGACTGCTTGGCCTCCTCGGCCTCGGTGATGGCGACGAACGCCTGCTCCAGCCCGAGCCCGGCGACTTCCAGGTTGCGGGGGTAGACATCGAGCCCGTACAGGGCGTGGACGGTCGCGTCGGCGTCGGAGGACTGGATACGGACGGTCTGTCCCGAAATGTCCATGCCGTTCAGGAACGGGAGGCGACGCAGCGCCGCCTCGTCGATCGGGCCCTCCAGGTCGAAGCGGACGCGTCGGGCCCCGGCCTTCGCCTTGATCTCGGCGGCGGTGCCGTCGGCGAGGAGCCGCCCGCGGTGCAGCACGAGCACGCGGTCCGCGATCGCGTCGGCCTCTTCGAGGTAGTGCGTGGCGAACAGGACCGTACGCCCCTGGTCGGCCTGCTCGCGCATGGTGGCCCAGAATGCCTGGCGGGCCGAGACGTCCATGCCGGTGGTGGGCTCGTCGAGGACGATCAGGTCGCTGTCGCCGGCGGTGGCGAGGGCGAAGCGGACGCGCTGGG
>CBFHCJ010000406.1:0-6474 GCA_965654005.1 uncultured Streptomyces sp.
GACTGCGCCAGGATGGGAAGGCACGAGGAGAGCGGGTTGGTGCCCGTCTCCTTGTACAGCTTCATCATCTCTTCGGACTGGCGCTGCTTGTCGTTCTTGTAGCGCTCCTGGATCTTCTTCATCTCGGGCTGCAGCGTCTGCATGGCCCGGGTCGCCTTGATCTGCTTCACGAAGAGCGGGATCAGGCAGATACGGATCAGAATCACCAGGGACACGATGGACAGGCCCCAGGCCCAGCCCGTGTCAGCGCCGAAGATCGCGCCGTACACCTTGTGGAACTGGACGATGACCCAGGAGACGGGTGTCGTGATGAAGCTGAAGAGGCTGGCAATCGTGTCCACTAATCATGCTCCTTGGGCATGGGACGAGGTCTCTGCGACCGGGCTCGAAGGGATGTCCCCCTCGGTGGCCGGTTCAGCGGCGGAGGGCCCGCCCTTGCGTGCACGCCAGGCGTTACGCAGCATTTCGTGCCACCGCGGACGCCTGCGCGGCGGGACATGGTCCACACCGCCGAGCGACCACGGATTGCACCGCAGGATGCGCCAGGCGGTGAGTGCCGTTCCCTTGATCGCACCGTGCCGATCGATAGCTGTGTAGCCGTAGTGGGAACACGACGGGTAGTACTTGCACACTGGCCCGAGCAGTGGACTGATCGTCCACTGGTACATCTTGATGAGAGCCAGCAACGGGTACTTCATCGCGCGCCCCCTCCTCCCAGCAGCCGCTGAAGGGCGGCATCCAGGTCTCGGGCCAGGTGTGCATGGTCGGCGTCACCCGCACCGGGCAGCGCTCGTACGACTACCAGGCTACCGGGGGGCAACAGGGCCACTCGGTCACGCATCAGATGGCGAAGCCTGCGCTTCACCTTGTTGCGCACGACCGCTCCCCCCACTGCCTTGCTCACGACGAAACCCGCACGCGTCGGGGGAGCGCTCTCCCCAGGCGCGTGCGGGTCCGTGGCACCGCTACGAAGGTGAACGACGAGAAGCGGGCGTCCGGCCCGGCGTCCTCGGCGTACCGCGGTCGCGAAGTCCTCGCGCCGCCTCAGCCGATGCTCGGTAGGCAGCACGTCATGACCTGTACGCGATCAGGCGGACAGGCGGGCGCGACCCTTGCTGCGGCGGGACGCCAGGATGGCGCGGCCGGCACGGGTGCGCATACGCAGTCGGAAGCCGTGGGTCTTCGCGCGACGACGGTTGTTCGGCTGGAAGGTGCGCTTGCTCACTCGGGGGCTCCAGTAATGATTCGGTGGGTGGCGGGGTGTCGCCTGGCTGTCACCGTGCGCCCACGAGTAGCTCGCATTACGCCCGAGTGCACCGCTTCCCGATCAACGAAATGTGCCCTGGTAGGAGCACGGGTACGTGATCTGTGCCCATCGGAGGCAGGCGGCAGCAGCCATCGACAACTCGACCTGGTTACGGTACGCGGGGCTGCGCCATCCGGTCAAACCGGCGACCGGCGGGAGACACTTGTCCACAGGCTGGGGACAACAACTTGAACCGCACCGGTCGCCCTGACTACCGTGGCTGGACTCCGATTCGTTCCCTTGACCCCGCCCCAGCGGGTTCGCCCGACCCGATCCTCCCGAGTTACATCCCGACCCGTCCCACAACCACACGTTCGTGGGACCTGTGAGAGAGCGTGCCCTGTGGCTGACGTACCTGCCGATCTTGCCGCAGTGTGGCCGCGAGTACTCGAGCAGCTTCTCGGTGAAGGACGTGGGCCGGGTGTCGAGGCCAAGGACGAGCACTGGATCAAGCGCTGCCAGCCGCTGGCACTGGTCGCCGACACCGCCCTGCTCGCCGTGCCGAACGAATTCGCGAAGGGCGTCCTCGAGGGCCGGCTCGCGCCGATCGTCAGCGACACGCTGAGCCGCGAGTGCGGCCGTCCGATCCGCATCGCGATCACCGTCGACGACTCCGCGGGCGAGCCCCCGGCACCCGCGCCGCCCGTACAACCGCGCTACGAGGAGCCCGAACTCCCCTCCCCCCAGGGCCGCGACATGTACGACGGCCAGGGCGGCTACGAGGGATACGGCCGCCACCGCGCCGACGACCACCGCACGGGCCGCCCCGACCATCAGCCCACCGGACCCGGCGACCAGCTCCCCACCGCCCGCGCCGACCAGCTCCCCACCGCCCGTCCCGCGTATCCGGGCGAGTACCAGCGCCCCGAGCCCGGCGCCTGGCCCCGCCCCTCCCAGGACGACTACGGCTGGCAGCAGCAGCGCCTCGGCTTCCCCGAGCGCGACCCGTACGCGACTCCGGCGCCGGACTACCGCTCGCAGCCGTCGGCGCGGTCCCCGTACGAGCAGCGACGCCCGGACTACGAGAGCGCACGCCCCGACTTCGACCAGCAGCGCCCCGACCGGCGCGAGCTCCCGGAGCCGTCGTCCGGCAACGGCCAGGTGCACCGAGGCGGCCCGGTCGGCCCGGGTCCCGCCACCGGCGCCCCCGGCCCGCTGGCCGCGCAGCCCGCGCCGGCGACGGGAACGGGCGAGCCCACCGCGCGTCTCAACCCGAAGTACCTCTTCGACACGTTCGTGATCGGCGCCTCGAACCGCTTCGCGCACGCGGCCGCGGTCGCCGTCGCCGAAGCACCCGCGAAGGCGTACAACCCCCTCTTCATCTACGGGGAGTCGGGGCTCGGCAAGACGCACCTGCTGCACGCGATCGGGCACTACGCGCGCAGCCTCTACCCGGGCACACGTGTGCGGTACGTGAGCTCCGAGGAGTTCACCAACGAGTTCATCAACTCCATCCGCGACGGCAAGGCGGACGCCTTCCGCAAGCGTTACCGGGACATGGACATCCTGCTCGTCGACGACATCCAGTTCCTGGCGCAGAAGGAGTCGACGCAGGAGGAGTTCTTCCACACCTTCAACACGCTCCACAACGCCAACAAGCAGATCGTGCTGTCCTCGGACCGGCCGCCCAAGCAACTGGTCACCCTGGAGGACCGACTCCGCAACCGCTTCGAGTGGGGCCTGATCACCGACGTCCAGCCGCCCGAGCTGGAGACTCGCATCGCGATCCTGCGGAAAAAGGCCGTGCAGGAGCAGCTGAACGCGCCGCCGGAGGTGCTGGAGTTCATCGCCTCCCGTATCTCGCGCAACATCCGTGAGCTGGAGGGCGCGCTGATCCGGGTGACGGCGTTCGCGTCGCTCAACCGTCAGCCGGTGGACCTCGGGCTCACGGAGATCGTCCTCAAGGACCTGATCCCCGGCGGTGAGGACACCGCACCCGAGATCACCGCGACCGCCATCATGGCCGCCACCGCCGCCTACTTCGGGCTGACGGTGGAGGACCTGTGCGGCACCTCGCGCGGCCGCGCACTGGTCACCGCCCGCCAGATCGCCATGTACCTGTGCCGCGAGCTGACGGATCTGTCGCTGCCGAAGATCGGCGCGCAGTTCGGCGGCCGCGACCACACGACGGTGATGCACGCCGACCGCAAGATCCGCGCGCTGATGGCCGAGCGGCGCTCCATCTACAACCAGGTGACCGAGCTGACGAACCGCATCAAGAACGGCTGACGAACCGCATCAAAAGCGGCTGACGGCCGCGTGTACACGGCACGACGGCCGCGTGTACACGGCACGACGGCCGCGCGGACACGGCACCGAGGGCGCCCCGGGAGCTTCCCGAGGGCGCTTTCTGCGTTTGCGCACGCGCCGAGGGACCGCCCTCAGCCTCAGCCGTCCCCTGGACGTTCCCCGGCCCGCGACGGCCCCGCGTCGATCCCGGGACAGCCCCGCGACGGCCGCACGTCGGCCGCACGTCGGCCACCCGATGTTCGAATACCTGCCGAGGTTACGGCCACTCTCCACAGATCCGGCGACTTTCTTCCGTCCACATCCTGGGGACTGTGGAGTTGTCCAGATCGCATCCACAGGTTGTGCTGTTGAAGGAAGATCAGGCCAGCTCAGCCGGTTGTGGATTCGTGGACGAACGATCTCCACAGCCTGTGGACGACGCGAAGATCCACAGGCTGTGCATGGAGTTGTCCACCGACAACCCACAGGCTGCGGCCAGTTGTCCCCAGCGATCCCCAGCTTCTCCACATCCCTGTCCACTGTTCGGCAACGCGCCGCGCCTCCTCACCGGACAGAGTGAAAGGCGTCACACCAAGGTGCCGGGTTGGGCTGTGGGAAAGGTGGGTAAAGCTGGGGACAGCGCTGGGGAGAAGTACCCCGAGGCTGTGCACGGGGTGTGCAGAACTTTCTGTTCTCCACAGAGAACCCTGGTTGTCCACCGCTCTCACCCACAGGCCCCGTGGACAAAATATCGCCCCTGACCTGGGATAACACAGTTATCCACCGTATCCACAGGCCCTACTACTACTCCCAACTAGAGAGAGCTGGGATTTCGTTTCGAAGCGGGCCCTGTGCACAACTCGCTCTCCGGCTGCCGACCGCCCCTCGTCACGACTTGACCCCGAGAGGCACCTACTGTCAGTGCGGTGCGTCAGACTGGTCCCCGGTGTCCTTCCCCTCACAGGGACCCACGACACCGAGTCAGACGACGAAGGCGATGCAGGGCGCGAACGCCGGCAACAGCAGGAGGCGGCTTACGGTGAAGATCCGGGTGGAACGCGACGTACTCGCGGAGGCAGTGGCCTGGGCGGCGCGCAGTCTCCCGGCCCGTCCGCCGGCGCCTGTCCTCGCCGGCCTGCTGCTGAAGGCCGAGGACGGCCAGCTGAGCCTGTCCAGCTTCGACTACGAGGTCTCCGCACGTGTGTCGGTGGAGGCGGAGGTCGAGGAGGAGGGCACGGTCCTCGTCTCCGGCCGTCTGCTCGCCGACATCTCCCGTGCCCTCCCCAACCGCCCGGTGGAGATTTCCACAGAAGGTGTACGGGCGACGGTGGTCTGCGGCTCCTCGCGGTTCACACTCCACACCCTGCCTGTCGAGGAGTACCCGTCCCTGCCGCAGATGCCGAACGCGACCGGCACGGTCCCCGGCGAGGTCTTCGCGTCCGCCGCCGCTCAGGTGGCCATCGCCGCCGGCCGTGACGACACGCTGCCCGTCCTCACCGGTGTGCGCATCGAGATCGAGGGCGACACGGTGACGCTGGCCTCCACCGACCGTTACCGCTTCGCGGTCCGCGAGTTCCTGTGGAAGCCGGAGAACCCGGACGCGTCCGCGGTGGCCCTGGTGCCCGCCAAGACGCTCCTGGACACCGCCAAGGCGCTGACCAGTGGCGACAGCGTGACCCTCGCGCTGTCCGGCTCGGGCGCCGGTGAGGGCCTGATCGGTTTCGAGGGCGCCGGACGGCGTACGACCACGCGCCTGTTGGAGGGCGACCTCCCGAAGTACCGCACGCTCTTCCCGACGGAGTTCAACTCGGTCGCCACCATCGAGACCGCCCCCTTCGTGGAGGCCGTCAAGCGCGTCGCCCTGGTCGCCGAGCGCAACACCCCGGTGCGGCTCAGCTTCGAGCAGGGCGTGCTGATCCTGGAGGCCGGCTCCAGCGACGACGCACAGGCTGTGGAGAGGGTCGACGCCAACCTGGAGGGTGACGACATCTCGATCGCCTTCAACCCGACCTTCCTGCTGGACGGCCTGAGCGCGATCGACTCCCCGGTGGCGCAGTTGTCCTTCACCACGTCCACGAAGCCCGCGCTCCTCAGCGGCAAGCCGGCCATGGACGCCGAGGCGGACGAGGCGTACAAGTACCTGATCATGCCGGTGCGGCTGAGCGGCTGACGGCGGGGGTTGCCCCACAAGATCGCAGCATGCCGGCGGGGCTGAGCGGTTGAGCGGCTCAGCCCGGGCACTTTGGCCAGGCATCATGATCCACAGCGCCCTCCGGTCCTGTGGATCACCGGACCCGTCGGGCGAAGCCGCAGGTCGAGGCGTGCGTCTGAGCGCATATGCCCACAGATGTGCATGAGCGTCCGGGTTTAGGCTCGGACACAGGTACGAGAGTGCCCATATGCCACGTCGCAACCTAAGGAACAACTGATGGAGCTCGGTCTCGTCGGCCTCGGCAAGATGGGCGGCAACATGCGCGAGCGGATCCGCCGCGCGGGCCACACCGTCATCGGATACGACCGCGATCCGGACCTTGCCGATGTCCACAGCCTGGAAGAGCTTGTGGGCAAGCTCAAGGGCCCGCGCGTGGTGTGGGTGATGGTCCCGGCCGGTGCCGCGACCCAGTCCACGATCGACGAGCTCGCCGAGTTCCTGGAGCCCGGTGACGTCGTCGTGGACGGCGGCAACTCCCGCTGGACGGACGACGAGAAGCACGCGGAGGAGCTGGCGGTCAAGGGCATCGGCTTCGTGGACTGCGGCGTCTCCGGCGGCGTCTGGGGCCTGCAGAACGGCTACGCGCTGATGTACGGCGGCGATGCCGAGCACATAGCCAAGGTGCGGCCCGTCTTCGACGCGCTCAAGCCGGAGGGCTCGTACGGCTCGGTCCACGCGGGCAAGGTGGGCGCGGGCCACTTCTCGAAGATGGTCCACAACGGCATCG
>CBFHCJ010000407.1:0-6450 GCA_965654005.1 uncultured Streptomyces sp.
ACCGGCGGCTGCGCGCCATCGTGTGCACCCACGCCCACAACGACCACATCGACGCCGCACCCGACCTGGCCGCCCGCACCGGCGCCCCGATCCTGCTGCATGCCGACGATCTGCCGCTGTGGAAGCAGACCCACCCCGACCGGACACCCGACGGCGAACTGACCGACGGCCAGACCGTCACCGTCGCGGGCACGCGGCTGACCGTGCTGCATACCCCAGGTCACGCCCCCGGAGCCGTCTGTCTGTACGCCCCGGACCTCTCCGCGCTCTTCAGCGGCGACACGCTCTTCCAGGGCGGGCCGGGGGCTACAGGAAGGTCGTACAGCCACTTCCCCACCATCATCGACTCGATCCGGGAACGTCTCCTCACCCTGCCGGACGACACCGTCGTGCACACCGGCCACGGGGAGACCACCACCATCGGTGCCGAATCACCCCACCTCGACGAGTGGATCGCACGCGGCCACTGACCGCTTGACGGCGGCCTCGCCCCGGCACGGTGTTCGACTACGCCGGGGGCGAGGTCACGCTGCCGCGGGTGACAGGCCCGTAGGGCGTTCCCCGGCGACTTCCGCGCCGGGCGGCCCTGCGCGGCCCTCCCTGCTTCTTTCCCGCCCCTGTCCCCCACTGCGACGGGACCGTTCGTTCACGCGCCCCCACGGCTCGTCCCCCCTGCCCGAGGCGCCCGATCCGCCTGCCCACGTTCGTCGTGAGGGCGCTCCGACGTGCGCGAAAGGCCACCGCTGTATCCGGCTCGACCCGGCCCTTGGACGCCTTGACAACGGTTCAGGGCGGCCCCCAGACTGGCGTTGCGCTAATCGCAATTCGTTTCGCTATACGCACCGAGGTGTCATGATGATTCCCGCGTGCCGTCTCGCGGATCTGCCGCGAGGCGAGGCCCACCGGCTCGACATCGACCCGCCGGTCTCGGTGTTCCACACCGATGACGGCGAGCTCTTCGCCATCGACGACACCTGCACCCACCAGGACGCCTCGCTCGCAGACGGCTGGCTGGAGGGCTGCGAGGTGGAATGCCCGCTGCATGCCTCCAAGTTCGACCTGAGGACCGGGGCCGTCGACGCCCCGCCGGCCAAGCTCGCGGTCCGCACCCACGAGGTCGTCGTCGAGGACGGGACGGTCTACGTCCGGCTGTCGACGCAGGCTCCCCATCTTCCGCCCTGCGTCACCTCCCGCCTGGCCGGAGGTCCCGCGTGAGGACCGTGGCCGTGGTGGGCGCCTCGCTGGCGGGCCTGTCAGCGGCGCGCTCGCTGCGGAAACGGGGGTACGACGGCCGGCTGGTCGTCATCGGCGACGAGCCCCACCGCCCGTACGACAGGCCGCCGCTGTCCAAGGAGTTCCTGGCCGGTGCCATCGGCGAAGCGGATCTGACACTGGAGAGGGACGACGAGGACCTGCACGCGGAGTGGCTGCTCGGCACCCGCGCCACGCGGCTCGACCGCACCGAGCGCGCCATACGGCTCGCCGACGGCCGGGAGATACGGGCCGACGGCATCGTCATCGCGACCGGTGCGGCCGCACGGAGGCTGCCCGGCACCCAGGGCCTGGCCGGAGTGCACGTACTGCGCACCCTGGACGACGCCCTCGCTCTGCGGGACGCACTGGCCCGGGGCGGACGGCTGGTGGTGATCGGCGGCGGGTTCGTCGGCGCCGAGGTCGCCTCCACCGCATACGCCCTCGGACTCGACGTGACGGTCATCGAGGCGGCGCCGACACCGCTGGCGGGACCGCTCGGCGAGACCATGGGCGGCATCGTCTCCGCCCTCCATGCCGACCACGGTGTACGACTGCTGTGCGGCATGGGGGTCAAGGGGCTGAACGGGGAGAGCCGTGTCGAGGCCGCACTGCTCGAGGACGGCCGCAGCATTCCCGCCGACACCGTCGTCGTCGGCGTGGGCGCGCGTCCGTGTGTCGAGTGGCTGGAGGGATCCGGCGTCACGCTCGACAACGGCGTGAAGTGCGGGGCCGACGGCCGCACCAGCCTGGCCGGTGTGGTCGCCGTCGGCGACTGCGCCAACTGGTACGACCCGCACACCGGAATCCACCGCCGGGTCGAACACTGGACCGGTGCGATAGAGCGGCCCGACGCCGCGGTGGCCACACTGCTGTCGTGGGGCGCGACCGAACCGGGCGTGCCCCGGCCGCCGTACTTCTGGTCCGACCAGTACGGGGTGAAGATCCAGTTCGTCGGTCATGCCGCCGGTGCCGACAGGGTGACGGTCGAGGAAGGCGCCACCGACGACCGCAGTTTCCTGGCCGTCTACCGGCGTGCCGGCCGGCCGGTCGCCGTGCTCGGGATGAACCAGCCGCGGCTGTTCACCCGCTGGCGCAAGCAACTCGCCGCCGCGTCTTGACACCACCGATGCGGCACCTCGATCTGCGCTGCATATAACACGCAGTGTTGCTCCATACACAACGCCGTCCGAAGTCGCTCTTCCCGGCGCATGACCGACCGATCCACGACGTTTCCCGAGGAGTGCACCGTGACCTCGACAAGCCTGCCGGACAGCCTGATCGCCACCCTCCCCGGCTCCTACTACACGGACCCCGGCATCTTCGCCCAGGAACAGGAGCGCATCTTCGAGACGATGTGGTTCTGCGTCGCGCGCTCCTGCGACCTGCCGAAGCCCGGCGCCTTCCGCACCGTCGACGTGGGCCGCGAGAGCATCCTCGTCACCCGCGCCCGGGACAACTCCATACGCGCCTACTTCAACGTCTGCCGGCACCGCGGAGCCAAGCTCTGCACAGAGGAGACCGGCGAGGTCAAGCGCGCCTTCCAGTGCCCGTACCACGCCTGGACGTACGACCTGAGCGGCAAGCTCGTCGCGGCGCCCAACCTCACCAAGATGCCCGACGTCGGACGCACCGAATACGGCCTGGTCAGCGTGGCGGTCCGTGAATGGCTCGGCTACATCTGGGTGTGCCTGGCGGAGAACCCGCCCTCCTTCGAGGACGACGTCATCGGCGAGATCATCACCCGCCTCGGCGACGTGGAGTCGATCGAGCACTACGACATCGACAATCTCGCGGTGGGCAAGCGGATCGTCTACGACGTCAAGGCGAACTGGAAGCTCATCATCGAGAACTTCATGGAGTGCTACCACTGCGCCACGATCCACCCCGAACTCACCGAGGTGCTCCCCGAGTTCGCCGACGGCTACGCCGCCCAGTACTACGTCGGCCACGGCGCCGAGTTCGGTGAGGAGATCCAGGGCTTCACCGTCGACGGATCCGAGGGCCTGGACCGCATCCCGGGAGTGTCCGAGGATCAGGACCGCCGCTACTACGCGATCACCATCAAGCCGCAGGTCTTCATCAACCTCGTACCCGACCACGTGATCTTCCACCGTATGTACCCGGTGGCCGCCGACCGCACCGTCGTCGAGTGCGACTGGCTCTACCTGCCCGGCGTGGTGGAGAGCGGCAAGGACGTCAGCCGGTCCGTGGAGCTCTTCGACCGGGTCAACCGCCAGGACTTCGACGCATGCGAGCGCACCCAGCCCGGAATGAGCTCGCGGCTGTACGCCAAGGGCGGCGTACTGGTGCCGAGCGAGCACCACATCGGCGCCTTCCACGACTGGGTGCACGAGCGGCTCGGCACCCGGCAGCCGTAGTGATCGTGGCGCGTAAGCCCGTGGCCCGCGCTCGCCGACCGCTCAGCCCAGGTAGCCCATCCGATGGCTGATCTCCTCCGCACCCTTGAGCAGCACCGGGGCGAGTTGGTGCATGCGCTCCTCGGTGAACCGGTACGAGGGCCCGGAGGCACTGATCGCCGCGATGACCTCGCCGTCCCGGTCGCGGACCGGGGCGGCCATCGCGTGCAGCCCTAGCTCCAGTTCTTCCAGCGTCCAGGCGTAGCCCCGCTCGCCGGCCTCGGCGAGGTTCTTCTCCAGCCTCGCCTTCGAGGTGAACGTGTGGGGGGTCAGCTTCTTCAGCCCGGCTTCCGCGAGCAGCGCGGCGCGCTCCTTGGCAGGCAGGTGGGCCAGCAGGATCTTACCGCTGGAGGTGGCGTGCAACGGGGTCAGCTGGCCGACCCAGTTGTGCGCGGTGACGGCCCCCGGACCTCGCACCTGGTGGAGGTTGATCGCGTAGTGTTCCTGCAGGACGGCGATGTTGACGGTCTCGCCGATCTCCTCGGCCAGGCGCTCACAGACGGCACGGCCCTGCTGGGTGATGTCGATCCGTCCCGTGACCGCGCCCGCCAGGCGTACGATGCCGAAACCGAGCCGGTACTTGCCGCGCTCGCCCGACTGCTCCACCAGGCCGCGCACCTCCAGGGCGCCGAGCAGACGGAACGCGGTCGACTTGTGAACATCGAGCTCAGCAGCGACTTCACTGACGCCCGCCTCACCGCGCTGGGCCAGGATCTCGAGGACGCTGATGGCGCGGTCGACGGACTGCACCCCCCCGGCTTGCGAACCGTTCGTTTCAGTATCCGGACTGTAGTTGCTCATAGCGAAACTATACGCGCAATAAACAACGCCAGCGCAAGTAATACAAATGGAACCGAGACCCTTCAAGTTGCGCGCACCGCAACCTGGTGCGTATAGCGATACCCGTACTAGCATGCCTCGCGTATCGACGGCGCGAGCGAGACGAGGCACCATGGCTCCCCTGCACTACGACTTCGTCATCGTCGGCGGTGGATCAGCCGGCAGCGCACTGGCGAACCGGCTCTCGGCCGACCCCGGAAACCGGGTACTGGTATTGGAGGCGGGCCGGTCCGACTACCCGTGGGACGTCTTCATCCACATGCCCGCGGCGCTGACCTACCCGATCGGCAGCCGTTTCTACGACTGGAAGTACGAGTCCGAGCCCGAGCCCCACATGGGCGGCCGGCGCATCTACCACGCGCGCGGCAAGGTGCTGGGCGGCTCCAGCAGCATCAACGGCATGATCTTCCAGCGCGGCAACCCCATGGACTACGAGCGCTGGGCCGCCGACCCTGGCATGGAGACCTGGGACTACGCACACTGTCTGCCCTACTTCCGGCGGATGGAGAACTGTCTCGCCGCCGACCCCGACGACGAGTTCCGCGGCCACGACGGCCCCCTCGTCCTCGAGCGCGGCCCCGCCACGAACCCCCTCTTCGCCGCCTTCCTCGCGGCCGTCCAGGAGGCGGGCTGCACCCGCACCGACGACGTCAACGGCTACCGACAGGAGGGTTTCGCGCCCTTCGACCGCAATGTCCGTCGTGGACGCCGTCTTTCCGCCTCGAAGGCGTACCTCAAGCCCGTCCGGAAGCGGCCCAACCTCACCATCAAGACCCGTGCCTTCGTCACCCGGGCCCTCTTCGAGGGCAAGCGTGCCGTCGGCGTCGAGTACCAGCACGGGCGTGGCACGCCTCAGCAGGTCCGGGCCGGTGAGGTCATCCTGTGCGGCGGCGCCATCAACTCCCCGCAGCTGCTGCAGCTCTCCGGCGTCGGCAACTCCGGCGAACTGGCCGCCCTCGGCATCGACGTCGTCCACGACCTGCCGGGCGTCGGCGAGAACATGCAGGACCACCTGGAGGTGTATGTCCAGTACGCCTGCAAGCAGCCCGTCTCCATGCAGCCGTACATGGCGAAGTGGCGCGCCCCCTTCATCGGGTTGCAGTGGCTGTTCAGAAAGGGTCCGGCGGCCACGAACCACTTCGAGGCGGGCGGCTTCGCCCGCAGCAACGAGGACGTGGACTACCCCAACCTGATGTTCCACTTCCTGCCGGTCGCGGTTCGCTACGACGGCTCCTCTCCGGCGGGCGGCCACGGTTACCAGGTGCACGTGGGGCCCATGTACTCCGACGCCATCGGCTCCGTGAAGATCAAGAGCAGGGATCCGCGGGAGCACCCGGCACTGCGCTTCAACTACCTGTCCACCGAGCAGGACCGCCGGGAGTGGGTGGAGGCCATCCGCGCCGCCCGCCGGCTCCTCAGCCAGCCGGCGCTCGCGCCGTACAACGACGGCGAGATCTCGCCCGGCCCCTCCGTCGAGACCGACGAGGAGATCCTCGCCTGGGTCGCCAAGGAGGGCGAGACGGCCCTGCACCCCTCGTGCACCCTGAAGATGGGCACCGACGAGATGTCCGTCGTCGACCCGTTGAGCATGAAGGTCCACGGTCTTGCAGGGGTACGCGTGGTTGACGCCTCGGTGATGCCGTACGTCACCAACGGCAACATCTACGCGCCCGTCATGATGATCGCCGAGAAGGCGGCCGACCTGATCCTCGGCAAGGAGCCGCTGGCGCCCTCCAAGGCCGCGTACTACCGCCACCGCGACGCCCAGAAGCAGGCCCGGTAGACCTTGGGCGCCGAGGCTCTGCGGGCGCTGCTCGGCCGCGTCCACTGGTATACGAACGCCGGGCGGGGCTGGAATACAGCCCCGCCCGACCCGCGCGCACCCCTCAGCGGAAGACCACCGTACGGTTGCCCTCCACCATCACGCGGCTCTCGCTGT
>CBFHCJ010000408.1:0-6434 GCA_965654005.1 uncultured Streptomyces sp.
GGCGCCGTGGCGGTCGGCGGTGGCGTCCAGGGCGGCGTAGCGCGCGTCGCGGGCGGCGGCTTCGGGTCCCACCCGTCGCCCACCACCACCCGTGTAGGAGGCGCCATGCGCCGCTGCGCTTGATTCCCGGCCGACGGTCACGGCGACGGATTCGGCCGGATCGAGGCCGAGTTCACGCAGGCGCAGGACGACTTCTTCCGCGCGCAGGTCCGAGCCGGGCTGCAGGCCGTGGTCGACGGTGATGCCGCCGGCGCGGATGCCGAGCTTGGGGGCTTCGAAGGCGAGGGCGGAGGCGAGCGCCATCGAGTCGGCGCCGCCGGAGCATGCCACGAGCACGAGCGGCGCTGAGGGGCGCTCGTGGGGCCTGTGATCGGTGTTCTGCTGTGTGGACTGCTCGATGAGGAGGTCGTGGAGGACGCGGCGGACCGCCAGGCGTATCGCTGCGACCGCAGGATGGGGACCCATGTCCGGTTCCCTTCATGAAATTGTCGGGGGGTGAGCCCGAAGTCGGTCACTCAGAGTGTGTAGATGGTGACAGAAACGGGCCGTTCCCCGAGCATTGCACGCCTACCCATGGCTCACGGTCCCTCGGACGGGTGATTGGTGAGGCGTTCACCTGCCGACGGCCGGATTCGTTTCACTACGCTCGCTTTTTCACCACGCTCGCGTTCGTTTGGCCACGCTCGCGTCCGTCTGACCACGCTCGCGTCCGTTTCACTACGCTCGCGCGGGGCTCACGACTCCGCCTTGCGATGCACCCGCGCGACCCAGTCCGCCGGTTTGGCGATCTCCGCCTTGGTCGGGAGGGTGTTCGGCGAGGTCCACGCGCGGTTGAAGCCGTCCATGCCGACCTGCTCGACGACCGCCCGTACGAACCGCTCGCCGTCGCGGTACTGCCTGAGTTTGGCATCCAGGCCCAACAGCTTGCGCAGGGCGAGGTCGAGGCGGGAGGCGCCCCTGGCGCGGCGTTGCTGGAACTTCTCACGGATCTCGGCGACGGACGGGACGACGTCCGGGCCGACTCCGTCCATCACGAAATCGGCATGACCTTCCAGGAGGGACATCACCGCGGTGAGACGGCCGAGGATCTCCCGCTGGGCGGGCGTCTGCACGAGTTCCACCAGGGAGTGCCCGTCGTCGCCCTCCTCGCCCTCCGGACGGCCGCCGGCGAGCGACTGGGCGGCTTCCCTGACGCGCTCCAGGAACGCCATGGGGTCGACGTCGGTCTCCCCCAGGAAAGACTGGATTTCGCCCTCGATGTGGTCGCGCAGCCACGGCACCGCGGTGAACTGTGTACGGTGCGTCTCCTCGTGCAGGCACACCCAGAGGCGGAAGTCGTGGGGCTGCACGTCGAGTTCGCGCTCCACGTGCACGATGTTCGGCGCGACCAGCAGGAGACGGCCGCCGCCGTTCTCTCCCGCGGGCAGCTCGCGGGTCGCCGGGGCGAAGGTCTCGTACTGGCCGAGGACCCGGGAGGACAGGAACGACAGGAGCATGCCCAGCTCCACGCCGGTGACCTTGCCGCCGACGGCCCCGAGGACGGCTCCGCCGGGAGTGTTGCCGCGCCGCTCCTGCATCTTGTCGAGGAGGGGCTTGAGGAGCTCCCGGAACCCGGCGACGTTCGCCCGCACCCAGCCGGGGCGGTCGACGACGAGGACGGGGGTGTCGTGCACGCCCGGTTCACCCATACGAGTAAAGCCCCGGACGTGTTCCTCCGAGGCCTTCGCGTGCCGGCGCAGCTCCGCGACGACGGCACGGGCCTCGTCGCGGCTCACGTCGGGGCCCGGCCGCACGAGCCGGGTCGCGGTCGCCACCGCGAGATTCCAGTCGACCATCTCAGGATATGCAGCACCACCGATGCTCGTCATGTGTCAACCGTACGTGGTCGCGCGCGTGTGCGGTGAGGGGTACGACTCCGGGTCGGTCCGGGTACGGGGCCGGTGGGGCCGCTGGTACGGCCGTTACCGGCAGCCGCAGCCCGCCAGTGCCGCCGCCGTGCGGTCCAGGGCCGCCCTGGCCGTCGTCTGGTCCATCGAGCCGTCCGTCAGGAACGCGAAGGCCAGCAGGCGGCCGTCGGCGTCGACCACCGTCCCGGCGAGGGTGTTGACCCCGGTCAGCGAGCCCGTCTTGGCGCGTACGACACCGACGCCCGAGCGTTCGGCGGCGTTCTCGTAGCGGTCGCTGAGCGTGCCCGTGAAACCGGCCACCGGCAGGCCCGTGAGGACCGCGCGGAGTTCCGGGTGGGACGGGGAGCCCGCGGTGGCCAGCAGGTCCGTCAGCAGGTCCGCCGTGAGCTTGTCGTCGCGGTCGAGACCACTGCCGTCGTGGAACTGGGCGCCGTTGAGCGGAAGTCCCAGCTTCTTGAGCTGGGCGGCGATGGCAGCCGCTCCCCCGTCGAAGCTCGGCTGCCCGCCGGCGGCGAGGGCGGTCTGGCGGGCGAGGGCCTCGGCGATGTCGTTGTCGCTGTTGGTCAGCATCCGCTCGACCACGGCGGACAGGGGCGGCGACTGGACAAAGGCCACCGTTTCCGCACGGCGCGTGGCCTTCACGGGGGACGAGCCGGGGGTCGACGTCTTGATGCCGCGGTCGCGCAGCAGGTCGCCGAACGTCCGGGCGGTGTCCCCGGCCGGGTCCGTGCTGCGACGTGCCGGGCCGCTGGTGGAGTCGTCCGTGCGACCCTCGTCGGCCATCAGGGCGGTGACCGGGGCCAGGTTGGGGTTCTCCCCGATGGGGTGCACGGCCGCGCCCGTGAACAGGGAGCTGTCGTACGAGAGCTTCACCGAGGTCAGATGGCGCTTCTTCAGGGCGCCGGCCGTCTCGTCCGCGAGGGTGCGCAGGCTCGCCCAGTTTCCCCCAAGGTCTCGGCCTGGGTCGAGCAGGGAGGTGCCCCCGGCGTTCTCGCGCGCCGTCAGGGTGGGGTCGCCGCCGCCGACGAGCACCAGTTCGTCCGTGCCGGGTTCCAGCACCGCGCGCGTGGTGAACCGGTGGTCGGCGCCGGCCGCCGAGAGGACTGCGACGGCCGTGGCGATCTTCGTGGTGGAGGCGGGGGTCAGCGCCTCGTCCGCGCCCTTGCCGTACAGGCGTTCGCCGGTGGCGACGTCCACGACCGCGGCGGTGCGCCGGGGGCCGAGGGCGCCGTCGCCCAGGAGCTTGTCGAGGACGGCGGCCAGCGCCTTGCCGGGGGGCGCGGACTTGGTGGTGTTCGCGGCACTCCCGCCGAGACCGGTCAGCACGGACCCGGCGCTCGGGGCGGGCGCGGGCGCCCCGGCCGTCGTACCGGAATCACGTCCGTGATCTGCGCCACCCTCGCGACCCCAAGCTGCGGCCCGTTCACGCTCGGCCGTACGCTGACCGGAGGAGTCCCAGGGACCGGCGGCGGTCGCGGCCCCGGTCGCGAACGCAAGGCCGACCGTGGCGGCGACGGCCGCCAGTTGCAGGGTCGTAAGCCTGCCGGAGCGCGGACGTACGGCGTGCGCAACCCGCGCGACGTGCGGTTTCACGACTCCGGTGAGTCGTGTCACATGCGGTCCCACGATCTGGGTGATCCGCGCCGCACGGGGTTTCAGGGCCTGGGCCACGCGCGCGAGGCGCGGTTCGACGGCCTTCGCGACCCGCACGAGATGCGGTCTCGCGGCCCGCCAAGCCCTCAGCTCCCGCACGACCACCAACCCCTTTCGCGATCACACTCCTGCGTGAGGGACACTTAACCACCAGAACTATGTGTTGATCATGGAGGAGCCACCGGTGGAGTTCGACGTCACGATCGAGATCCCGAAGGGTTCGCGGAACAAGTACGAGGTGGACCACGAGACCGGTCGTATCCGCCTGGACCGTCGTCTCTTCACCTCGACCGCCTACCCGACCGACTACGGCTTCGTCGAGAACACCCTCGGCGAGGACGGCGACCCGCTGGACGCGCTGGTCATCCTGGACGAGCCGACCTTCCCGGGCTGCCTGATCCGGTGCCGGGCGATCGGCATGTTCCGTATGACGGACGAGGCAGGCGGCGACGACAAGCTCCTGTGCGTGCCGGCGACGGACCCGCGCGTGGAGCACCTCCGCGACATCCACCACGTCTCGGAGTTCGACCGCCTGGAGATCCAGCACTTCTTCGAGGTCTACAAGGACCTGGAGCCCGGCAAGTCCGTCGAGGGCGCCAACTGGGTCGGCCGCACCGACGCCGAGGCCGAGATCGAGCGTTCGTTCAAGCGTCTCGAGGAGCAGGGCGGTCACTGACCCCTCCTGCCGTCCTACGGGCCGCGTGACCCCTACGGGGTGACGCGGCCCGTTGGTGTACCGGGTGCGCATACTGAGGCGTACCGGAAGTACGCGGGGGACACACGCGCACGAGAGGTAGGGCGGAATCTGGTGGCGGAGCCGCACGCGGAGGACCGCAAACCGCGGTCGGACGAGGCGAGAAGCGCGTTCGCGCGTGGGGGGCGGACGGAGAACGGGTCCCCCGCGACCTCCGAGTTCGAGATCCCCGTGCCCCTCGGCGTGCCGACCGCGCCCGGCGCCGACTCGTCGACGACCTCCGAGTTCGCCGTCCCCGACGGGCTCGACGTGCCCGCGCCCGGCACCGAGTACGAGACGACTTCGGAGTTCACCCTCCCCGAGGGCCTGCAGGTCCCGCAGCCGCCCGCCTCAGAACCGGAGGGCTCGGCGTTCAGCCCGCCGAGCACCTACAACGCGCGGCAGGCCCCGCCCGCGTTCACACCGCCGAACGGCATCCCGGCGGTCAACCTGATCAAGGACGCCCCCTGGCAGGACCGGATGCGCACGATGCTGCGCATGCCGGTGGCCGAGCGGCCCGCCCCGGAGCCCGTGCAGAGGTCCGGCGAGTCGGGCCCCGGCGTGCCGCGCGTACTGGATCTGACCCTGCGCATCGGCGAACTGCTGCTGGCGGGCGGCGAGGGCGCCGAGGACGTGGAGGCGGCGATGTTCGCGGTCTGCCGGTCGTACGGTCTCGACCGCTGCGAGCCGAACGTCACCTTCACACTGCTGTCGATCTCGTACCAGCCGTCCCTGGTGGACGACCCCGTGACGGCCTCACGGACGGTCCGCCGCCGCGGCACCGACTACACGCGCCTGGCGGCCGTCTTCCGGCTCGTGGACGACCTCAGCGACCCCGAGACGGCGATCTCCCTCGAGGAGGCCTACCGGCGGCTCGCCGAGATCCGCCGCAACCGGCACCCCTACCCGGGCTGGGCGCTGACGGGGGCGAGCGGGCTGCTGGCCGGTGCGGCCTCCGTGCTCGTCGGCGGCGATCTGATCGTGTTCGTCGCGGCCGCGCTGGGCGCGATGCTCGGCGACCGGCTCGCCTGGCTGTGCGCCGGGCGCGGGCTGCCGGAGTTCTACCAGTTCCTGGTGGCCGCCATGCCGCCGGCCGCGATCGGCGTGGCGCTCACGCTCACCCACGTGGACGTGGCGGCGTCCGCGGTGATCACCGGTGGGCTGTTCGCGCTGCTGCCCGGGCGGGCCCTGGTGGCGGGCGTACAGGACGGGCTGACCGGCTTCTACATCACCGCGTCCGCGCGCCTGCTGGAGGTCATGTACTTCTTCGTGGGCATCGTCATCGGCGTCCTGGTGGTCCTGTACTTCGGCGTGAAAGTGGGCGCCCAGCTCGATCCGGACGCGGCCCTGAACCTCGCCGAGCGGCCGGTGGCGCAGATCGTCGCGTCCATGCTCCTGTCGCTGACCTTCGCGGTGCTGCTGCAGCAGGAACGGTCCACGGTGCTGTGGGTGACCCTCAACGGGGGCGTCGCCTGGAGCGTGTACGGCGCCATGCACTACCCGGGCGGCCTCTCACCGGTCGCCTCCACGGCCGTCGCGGCGGGTCTGGTGGGCCTGTTCGGGCAGCTGCTGTCGCGCTACCGGTTCGCGTCCGCGCTGCCGTACACGACGGCCGCGATCGGGCCGCTGATGCCCGGTTCGGCGACGTACTTCGGGCTGCTGTCGATCGCCCAGAACAATGTCGACAAGGGTCTGGTGTCGCTGGCCAAGGCGGCCTCGCTCGCCATGGCCATCGCGATCGGGGTGAACCTGGGGTCGGAGATCTCGCGGCTGTTCCTGCGGTTCGGCTCCGCGGGCGGACGCCGGGCGGCCAAGCGGACCCGGGGGTTCTGAGGGCGCCGGGTGCCTCAGTTCCGCGGGTGGCCCTGGCCGTAGGGGTACTGCTGCGGCGGGTGCTGCTGGTACGACTGCTGCGAGGGGTGCTGCTGGCCCTGCGGCGGGTACTGCTGCTGCGGAGCCTGGGTCGGGTACTGCTGGGACTGCGCCCCGCCCGGAGCGGGCTGCTGGCCGGACCACCCCGGCGGCGCAACGCTCCCCTGCTGTGCCTGCTGGGTCGTGCCGGGGGCCGGGAGGGTGCTGCGCGGAGAGGTGTGCCGGGTCCACACGATGCCGTCGAAGTACCGCAGCTGCTGCGGGTTCTC
>CBFHCJ010000409.1:0-6430 GCA_965654005.1 uncultured Streptomyces sp.
GCCGCCACCGATGAACACGGCGTCGGGGTCGGCGAGAGAGTCCAGCGAGGCCGGGGCGGCGCCGTGCACCACGTGCACATCTACGTCATGTGCCGCCGCGTTGGCGCGGATCCGCTCCACCCCGTCGGGCGTCTTCTCGATCGCGGTGACGGCCGCGCCGAGCCGCGCGCACTCCACGGCCACGGACCCGGAGCCCGCGCCCACGTCCCAGATCAGGTCGCCGAGGCGCGGGCCCAGCCGGGCCAGGGCCAGCGCGCGGACCTCGAACTTGGTGATCATCGAGTCGCGGTGCGCGAACTCGGTCTCGTCCAGGGCCCATCGGTCCGGTCCGGGCGGCGGCCCGGCGACCGTGCGTACGGGCCCCAGCGCCCGCGACGCGTCGAGGCACAGCACCACGTTCACCGCCGCACCCCAGTCGCGCGCCGCCGCCTCGGCGGGCGTCACCCACTCCACGCGCTCACGGTCCGGATCGCCGAGGGCGCTCGCCACGACGAGGACACGCTCACCGCGGAGCGCCGCTCCCAGTTCGGCGGGACCGGCGCCGGGCCCGGTCAGTACGGCCACCTTGGGGTGCGAGCGGCAGAGGTTCAACGCCGTGCGCAGATCACGCCCGTGCGCGCTCACCACCACCGCGTCGTCCCAGGGCAGCCCGAGCCGCGCGAAGGCGGTGGCCACGGACGACACGCTCGGCCGTACGTCGAGCCGCTGAGGCCCGAACCGTTCGGCCAGCGCCCGCACCATCCCGAAGAACCCGGGGTCCCCGGAGGCCAGCACGACGACGGACCGGTCCTTCTCGAGGTAACTCTCGACGGTGTCGAGGGCCGGTGCCAGCGCCCCCAGGACGACCCGCTCCGCGGTGTCCGGCACCGGCGCGGCGTCCAGATGCCGTCGCCCGCCCACCACGAGCTCCGCCCCGGCCAGGGCGTCCCCGGGAACGGGCGCCCCCGTGCCCGTACCGACGACGGTGATCAGGCGATTCATGTGCTCGCACCCCGGGTGCGCAGGGCCTTGCGGGCCTCCGGGTCGGCCTTGCGGTAGCCGTGGAAGTGGCCGGGGTGGTACAGGTGCGAGCGTGTGCCGTGCGCGTCGAGCGCCGGGCCGACCAGGAACAGCGTGTGCTTCCAGAGCTTGTGCTCCTTGACGGTCTCCTCAAGGGTGCCGATCGTGCACTTCACGACCAGCTCCTCGGGCCAGGTCGCCTGGTACGCGACCACGACCGGGGTGTCCGTCGGGTAGCCGCCCTCCAACAGCTCCCGGACGAGCTGACCGCTGCGGGCCGCCGACAGGAAGACCGCCATGGTGGTGCCGTGCCGGGCGAACTCGCGCACCTCCTCCCCGGGCGGCATCGGCGTCTTGCCGCCGCCGAGCCGGGTGAGGATCACGGACTGCGCGACCTCGGGGATCGTCAGCTCCCGCCGGGCGAGCGCGGCGACGGCGGAGAAGGACGAGACGCCCGGCACGACCTCCGTCTCGATCCCGATCTCAGCGCACCGGTCGAGCTGCTCCTGCGTGCCGCCCCACAGGGCCGGGTCGCCGGAGTGGATACGCGCGACACGCAGGCTCTCTTCCCGAGCCCGCCGGTAGACGGCGACGACGTCCTCCAGCGACATGGTCGCCGAGTCGAGGATCTCGGCGCCCTCGCACGCGTGGTCGAGGACCTCCGCCTGCACCAGGCTGGCCGCCCAGATCACGACGTCGGCCTCGGCGATGGCGCGCGCGGCACGGAACGTCAGCAGGTCGGCGGCGCCGGGGCCGGCACCGACGAAGGTCACCTTGCCGTTGGTGGCATCGGCCATGAGAATCGGTCCTCTCCTACGAAAGCTCGGGCAGTGCGAAACGCCGGTGCGCACAGCGCCGCCGGTCCTGTGCGCACCGGGGTCGATCGGATAGCAAGGGCATATGGCGGTCTTCGTCGCGCTCGGCGCGTTCCTGATGACGCTGGCCGGCGGCTGGACGGCACAACGTGTGACCGACCGCCGCCACCTCGTCCTCGGCCTGGCCGGCGGGCTGATGCTCGGCGTGGTGGGGCTGGACCTGCTGCCGGAGGCGCTGCGCGCGGCCGGCAGTGTGGTGTTCGGAGTACCGGCCGCGCTGCTGCTGTTCGTGGCCGGATTCCTGCTGGCCCACCTCGTGGAACGCCTGCTCGCGGCCCGCCGTGCCGCGCACGGGGCCGACGAGCACGACCACCGGGCGCCCGAGGTGGGCCTCACGGCCGCCGCGGCGATGGTCGGGCACAGCGCCATGGACGGCGTCGCCATCGGCGCCGCGTTCCAGGTGGGCGAGGGCATGGGGGCGGCGGTCGCGCTCGCGGTCGTCGCGCATGACTTCGCGGACGGCTTCAACACCTACACGATCACGAGCCTGTACGGGAACGCGCGCCGCAAGGCCCTCACGATGCTCCTCGCCGACGCGGCGGCACCCGTGGTGGGCGCCGCGTCCACGCTGGCCTTCACCATCCCCCCGCAGCTGCTCGGCGGCTATCTGGGCCTCTTCGGCGGAGCGCTCCTCTACCTCGCCGCGGCCGAGATCCTCCCGGAGGCGCACCACGTCCACCCCGCCCGCTCCACCCTGCTGTGCACGGTCGCGGGCGCGGCGCTCATCTGGCTGCTGGTGGGCCTCGCGAGCTGATCCGCCGCCGGTCACAGCTTTCCGCCACGGGTGCCGTCGCGCCGGGCGGGCGCGATGAGGGTGGACAGGTAGGGGAGCGGCCCGTCGTCGAGGTCGGCCGCCGGGCGGATGGACTCCTCCGGCAGCCCGAGCGCGGCCCCCCACACCGCGTCGTCGAGCCGCCCGGTCTCGCGCAGCGCCTCGGCGACCTCCTGGGCCTGCCGCCCGAACTTGTAGGCGACGACGGTGCCGGGCCCGCCGAGCGCGTCCTTGAGCACCGTGGACCCTGCGGTGACGGGCACGAGCGTCAGCGGCTCGGTGCCCTCGGTCAGCACGGCCCCCGACCGCGAGGCGAGGTCCTGCATGGCGGTGATGCCGGGCACGGTCTCGACGAGCGTCCCCGGCACGAGCTGCTCGATGGTCTGCGCGAGATAGGTGAACGTCGAGTACACATTGGGATCGCCGATGGTGGCGAAGGCGACGACGGCGTGCTCCCGCAGCAGCCGGGCCACGCGCTCCCCGGCGGCGTCCCAGGCGGCCTCGCGGCGCGCACGGTCGCTGCGCTCGTTGAGCGCGAACACCACGCGTACGACCTTGTCCTCGGGCACGTAGTGCAGCACGGTCGCTTCGGCGCGCCCGCGCTCGCCGCCATCTTTTCCATCAGGTGCGGCCATGACCGGTACGACCACGACGTCTGCGGCACGCAGAGCGTTGACACCCTTGACGGTCACCAGCTCGGGGTCGCCGGGACCCACCCCGACTCCGATCAGCCTGCTGCTCATGACGTCCGGCACCTCTCCACGAACCGACGGGCCACACCGGGCGCGGCGGCCCAGTGCGTGTGCAGATAACTGGCGTGCACACCTTGCTGTACAAAACCTTCGACGCGCCGCCGAGGGGCGCGCACCCCCCAGGCGGGAGCCGCCCCCGCACCGGGTTCGACGACCGTCCGGTGGAACTCGTGCCCGCGCATCCGGCTCCCGGCCGCGGCGAGGACACTGTCGCTCACGGCCACGGCGTCGCGATAGCCGAGGGTGAGCCGTTCACTCATGCGTGCGGTGGCGTCGAGCACCCCGCACATCGGCTGCCCGTCCAGTTCCCGGCACAGATACAGCAGCCCCGCACACTCGGCGGCGACGGGACCCCCACCGAGCGCGAACTCGGCGACGGCCTTGCGGAGGGGCTCGTTGGTGGACAGCTCGCAGGCGTACACCTCGGGGAACCCACCGCCGATGACCAACCCGCTGGTGCCTTCGGGTAGTTGCTCGTCGCGGAGCGGGTCGAAGGGAACGACTTCGGCGCCGGCGGCGGTGAGCAGCTCACCGTGTTCCGCGTAGGAGAAGGTGAATGCCGCACCACCGGCAACCGCGACTACCGGTGCCTCAAAGCCCGGTCCGGCGCCGACCAGGGCCTCAGCCGCATCCCAAGCCGCACCCGACAACGCACCCGCACTTCGCGCCAGCGCGACCAACGCCTCAAGATCGCACCCTTGTGACACGTGGGGGGCAATGGCAGCGACCGCCTCCACCGCCTCGGCCCGCCGCTCGGCGACCGGCACCAGCCCGAGGTGCCGCGACGGCGTCCCGACCTCGGGAGTCCGCCGCAGGACGCCGAGCACCGGCACCCCCGCCGAGTCCAACGCCTCCCGCAACAACTCCTCATGCCGGTCCGATCCGACCTTGTTCAGAATCACGCCCCCGACCCGCACCTCCGGATCCCAGGACGCGAACCCGTGCACCAGCGCCGCCACCGACCGCGACTGCGACGACGCGTCGACCACGAGCACCACCGGCGCCCGCAACAGCTTCGCCACATGGGCGGTGGACGCCAGTTCACCCTCCCCCGCGGCCCCGTCGTACAGCCCCATCACACCCTCGACGACAGCCAGGTCGCACCCGCGCGCGCCATGCGCGAACAGCGGGCCGATCAACTCCGGACCGCACAGGTACGCGTCGAGGTTGCGCCCCACGCGCCCGGTGGCGAGCGTGTGATACCCGGGGTCGATGTAGTCGGGCCCCACCTTGTGCGGGGACACGGAGAGCCCCCGCCCGGCGAAGGCCGCCATCAGCCCCGTGGCAACGGTGGTCTTGCCGCTGCCCGAAGAAGGCGCGGCGACGACCAGCCGGGGCACGGACGAGGACATCACCACTCGATGCCCCTCTGCCCCTTCTGTCCGACGTCCATCGGATGCTTGACCTTGGACATGTCGGTGACGAGGTCGGCGAAGTCGACCAGCTTCTCGGGCGCGTTCCGCCCGGTGATCACGACATGCTGGGTGCCGGGACGGCTCCGCAGCACGTCGACGACCTCATCGGTGTCGACCCACCCCCAGTGCATGGGGTAAGCGAACTCGTCGAGCACGTACAGCTTGTACGTCTCGGCGGCCAGGTCACGCTTGACCTGCTCCCAGCCCTCCCGGGCCTTGTCCTCGTTGGTCGAGTTGTCACCCTGAATGTCGCGCTGAACCCACGACCAGCCCTCGCCCATCTTGTGCCAGTCGACGCTCCCGCCCTCACCGCTGGCCCCCAGCACGCGCAGCGCGTTCTCCTCGCCGACCTTCCACTTCGCCGACTTGACGAACTGGAACACCCCGATGGGCCAGCCCTGGTTCCAGGCGCGCAGCGCGAGCCCGAAGGCGGCCGTCGACTTGCCCTTGCCGATGCCGGTGTGGACGACGACGAGCGGACGATTGCGTCGCTGACGAGTCGTCAGTCCGTCGTCCGGAACGACACTCGGCTGTCCCTGAGGCATTACGCGGCCCTCCTCTTGCTGCTCCCCTGCACATCCCTCACGAGCCCCGCGATGCTGTCCGCCCGCAGCTCGTCCAGCGTCACCGCCGTACCGCCCAGCTCACCCGCGAGCCGCCCGGCCAGCCCCAGCCGCACGGGCCCCGACTCGCAGTCCACGACGACGGACGCGACACCCTCGGCGGCGAACAACCCGGCCGCACGCGATGCCAGAGCCACCGGCTCCGGACCGCCCGTCGCCCGCCCGTCCGTCACCACCACGACCAGCGCCCGCCGCGCCGGATCCCGCAGCCGCTCGACCCGCAGCACGTCATGGGCCTTGAGCAGCCCGGCGGCCAGCGGCGTCCGGCCACCCGTCGGCAGCGACTCCAGCCGGGCCGCCGCCGCGTCCACCGACGAGGTCGGCGGCAGCGCCACGTCCGCGGCCGACCCGCGGAACGTCACCAGCCCCACCTTGTCCCGCCGCTGGTAGGCGTCCAGCAGCAGCGACAGCACGGCCCCCTTCACGGCGCTCATCCGCTGCCGGGCCGCCATCGACCCGGAGGCGTCCACGACGAACAGCACGAGATTGGATTCGTGGCCTTCTCGCACCGCTTGCCTGAGATCGTCACGACGCAGGAGAAGTCCGGATCCCGTGCGGCCCCGCGCCCGCTGGTGCGGTGCGGCGGCCTGCACGGTCGCGGCGAGATGAAGCTTGGTCAACACCCCTCGCGGACGTCGGGCCCCGGTGGTCCGCCCCTGCTCGGTCCGCGCCCGGGAGCGCCGCCCGGCGGCACCCTTGCCGATGCCGGGAACGGCCAGCACCTTGGTACGGAAGGGCTCGGCGGCCCGTACGGCCGACTGCTCCCGCGAGCCGGACGCCTGCGGCTCCCCGCCCTCACCAGCCTCGGGCCGGGCGTCGGCGCTCCCGTCACCCTGGGGACCGTTCTCGGGCGTGGGCTGCCCACCGCCGCCGGGCCCGTCGGGGTCGGGATCGTCGTCGCTCTCGCCGGAGTACTGCTCCAGCGTCTCGTCCAGCTTGTCCTCGTCCAGCCCCGGTGCATCGAACGGGCTACGGCGGCGCCGGTGCGGCAGCG
>CBFHCJ010000410.1:0-6425 GCA_965654005.1 uncultured Streptomyces sp.
TCGGGGTGGTCGCGGCCGCTGAGGCGGGGGGCGCCGCCTGTGCGAGCAAGGCGGAGGACTCGGGCGAGGTCGTCATGAGGTCCTCCTGCGGTTCGCTGTGAGCAGGACGGCGTAGGAGGCGATGACGATGACCAGGCCGAGGAGGAAGGACACCGTGGCCGCGTAGTTGACCTGGTTACTGGTGAAGGCGAGGGAGTAGGCGTAGAGGTTGGCGGTGTAGGAGCTGCTGATGACGTCCGGGGCGATGCTCATCAGCAGCTTGGGCTCGTTGAAGAGCTGGAAGCTGCCGATCACGGAGAACAGCAGGGTGAGCGTCAGCGCCGGTCGCAGCGCGGGCAGTTTGATGGACCGGGCGATCCGCCAGGCGCCGGCTCCGTCCATGGCGGCCGCCTCGTACAGCTCGGTCGGGATCGTCCGCAGTGCGGCGTACAGGATGATCATGTTGTAGCCGACGAACTCCCAGGTGACGATGTTCGCCAGGCTGCCGAGCATCCAGCCGTCGCTGAGGAAGTGCGGGGTGGGCAGGTCCAGGTTCCGGCCGAGCTGGGCGAAGGGGCCGAAGCCGGGGCCGTACAGATAGCCCCACATGAGGGCGGCGACCACGCTCGGCACGGCGTACGGGACGAAGATGCCCAGGCGAATCACGCGGGCGAGCCGCAGCAGACCGCTGTCCAGCGCCAGCGCGAACAGCAGCGCCAGCAACAGCATCAGGGGGACCTGGATGACGAAGAACAGGGCGACGCGTCCCACACCGTGGATGAGTTGGGGGTCGCCCAGGGCCTGAATGTAGTTGTCGAGCCCGACGAACACCGTGCCGCCGACCAGAGGTTCCTGGAAGAGGCTGAGGTAGGCGGCGTAGCCGAGGGGAGCGAGGAAGAGCAGGAGGAACAGCACCATGAAGGGTGCGACGAACAGTGGCCCTGCCGACCGGCGGTGGCGCGTGCCGCCGCGCCGGGGGCGCCTCGGCCCGTCTCGGCGCCGGCCTTTGGGGGAGGCCGCGGTTGTGGCAGTCATCATCGGCCCTTTCTGAGGGGTGGGAGGCTTGTGCTGGCGGGACGGGTGGGTCCCGCGCCGCGGCGCGGGACCCGGCGAGCCGTCAGGACGTGTGGACCGTGAAGCCCTGCTTCTTGGCGTACGTGGTGAGCCGTGTCTGCCAGGAGCCCAGTGCGCGGACGGTGTCGGTGTGGTCGGCCAGGGACTTGCCGACGGTCTCGGTCCAGTCCGTCGCCGCCTGGTCGAGGAACGGCGGCCACTGGAAGGAGGAGTTGACCGTGGAACTGACGTCGGCGAACACCTGGTTGACCTTCTGGCCGCCGTAGAAGGACGGCGCGTCCCCGGTGAACTCGGCGTCCGTGAGCAGTGCCTTGGTCGCCGGGAAGAAGAACTGCTCGGTGGCGAACATCTTGGCGCTCGCGGGATCGCTGTTGAGGAACTGGGCGAACATCGCCGCCGCGATCGGGTTCTTGGTGTTCTTGATGACGGCGGTGGTCGAGCCGCCCCAGTTGCCCGAACTCGGCTTGGCGGTGTCCCACTGCGGCAGCGGGGCGGCCCGCCACTTGCCGGCGGTCGCCTTGGCCGAACCGGAGAGGAAGACGGGCCCCCAGGCCGCGGTCAGCCAGGTGGCGTACTTGCCCTTGTTGAGGGCCGCGTACCAGGAGTCGGTGAAGTCCGGCTCGACGCCGATGACTCCCTCCTGCGCGAGCCCGCCCCAGTACGCGCCGAGCTTTTTGGAGACGGCGTCGTCGACGTCGATGGTGATGTCGCTCTTGCCGGAGGTCGCATAGGGCTTGGCTCCCGCCTGCCAGAGCAGGCCGTGCCAGGCGGCGACCTGGTTGGCGGCGAGGTTGGTGAGGTAGACGTCCGGGTCGGCCTTGTGCAGCTTGCGGGCAGTCGCGGCGAACTCGTCCCAGGTCTCGGGCACCTTGATGCCGTGCTTGTCGAAGATGTCCTGCCGGTACAGCATGCCCATCGGGCCGGTGTCCTGCGGGATCGCCCACACCTCACCACCGCTGCCGGTGACCTGCCCCCAAGTCCAGTCGACGAACGTGGACTTGAGCGCGGAGGCGCCGAACGGTCGCAGGTCCAGCAGGCTGTCGGTGATGGTGAAGGTGGGGATGGCCTGGTACTCGATCTGCACCATGTCCGGCGCACCGCTGCCGGCCTTCAGGGCGGTGCGCAGCTTGGTGTACTGAGGGGTTCCCTGGCCGGCGTTGACGACCTTGACCTTGACGGCCGGGTACTTCTTCTCGAAGAGCGCGACCTCCTTGTCGATGTTCGGGACCCAGGTCCAGAACGTCAGCTCGGTCGGCGTCTTCATGGCCTTGTCGATGTCGGCCTGGCTGACCGCCTTGGTGGAGGAGGTGCCGCTCGTGCCGCCTCCGCCGCCGCAGGCGGACAGCGTGGTCGCGAGCGTCAGGGCTCCGGTCGCGGCGAGGAAGCCCCGGCGGTTCAGGGGGGCCGAGGAGGAGGCTGTGAAATATCTGGACATTGATGACTCCGCGGAAGGGCGCAGGGGATCGGCGCACCGGGCGACGGCGTGCCGCAGGGAATGCCACGAGGCGGGTTCGGGCGTGAGAGGCGGGGCGGGGCCGCCGGGTGCGAGGGTGTTCGCGGGTTCCGGGGACGAGCGCGTCACGCTCGCCGACTGAACGGGGGGCGCGCCGGTGACGGCGTGAGAGGGCCAGGCCCGGGCGGTGATCGGCTCGATGAGGCGCCCAGGCCTCGGCGCTGGTGAGTAGGAGGTACGACGACCAGGTGCGGGTGGGTCGGCTCGTGCGCTCAGGTACGGGGTGTGGAGCAGGCGACACCGGTGGGCGAGCTGTGGGTGGGCCGGCCTCCCCTCATGATCGGGGAACGGGGTTCTCTTGGAGTAAGGCCCTGGTCCGCCGACGTCCTGGGGTCGTCCGGTTCGGCGGGGGTGCGGTCGACGCCCGGACGACGAGGTTGACCGGCGGGTCGTGCACCGGGATGAGGTCCGCGTCCGGGTTCTCGATGGCGTGCACGAGACGCTTGAGGCCGTCCTGTGCCGTCGCGTCGAACGGCTGGCGCACGGTCGTCAGAGGAGGCGACACATAGGCGGCGACGGGGATGTCGTCGAGACCGACGACACTGACGTCCTCCGGTACGCGTCGGCCGGCCTCCAGCAGTGCGCGGATCAGACCGATGGCCATGTCGTCGTTGGCGGCGAAGACCGCCGTGACGTCACCGTCCTCGGCCAGTTCGCGTCCCGCACGGTATCCGGAGGCGGCCGACCAGTCGCCCGCGATGACAGGCGGTTCGGGTCTCGCGTGTGCGGCCAGTGTCGCCCGCCATCCCTCGAGGCGGTCCCTGGCGGCATACCAGCGTTGAGGACCGGCGAGGTGGTGGACGGTCGGGTGGCCCAGTTCGAGCAGATGCTCGGTTACCGCCCGGGCCAGCTGGTCGGCGACGAGCCCCGCAGTCACCACCCTGGAGGCGGTGAACGGCGGCGGCGCGCCAAGGACCAGGACCGGCACGTCGACGTGGAGTGAGAGGTTCGCGTCGCCCTCGTCGATCGGCTCGGAGATGACGATGCCGTCCACGCCCTGATCGAGGAGCGAGTCGACGGCACCGGCGATGCCCGCGGTGTCACCTTCCATGGTGTTGACCACGCGGAGCGCGTAACCGGTGTTCCTGACGGCGCGCTCGACACCCATCAGCAGTGAGGCCGGGCCGTACAGAGCCGTTCCGAGCGTCACGACACCGATGGACCGGGTCCGTCCGGAGGCCAGAACCCGGGCGGCGTGGTTCAACCGGTAGCCGAGCTCTTCGGCGGCTTCCAGGACACGCCGGCGCGCGTCGTCGGAGACGTACTGCTCGCCGTTCATGACCCGGGACACGGTCTTCTGCGAGACGCCCGCCAGACGCGCTACATCGATGCTGCGCGGCGCGGCGCCCGCGCTGCGGCCGTCCAGTCGTGCCATGGGTCTCTCCTGATCTCCGGCAGCGGCAGCAGCTGACGAGGGTCGGTTCCCGTATGACTGCGCTGTCATGACTGCGCAGACATATCTACGCAGTGGAACGGGATGCGTCAAGGGTTTGCCCAAGATCTCTGGGTAGCAGGACGGCTCCACTGGCAGCGTGAGCGTGCTGGGCGAGCCCTCCGACGTCCACCGGCACGGCGGCGCGGCCACCTCGACGGCCTCGTGCGGGCCCGGACGCCATGAGAGACATCGTCCGGCCGAAGGGGAGCGGGGGCAACAGCCGGCTCGAGCACCGTCCGTGCAAATCCGTTCCAGGCGAGGCGATCCGGGTGCCGAGACCCGCCGGGAAGGCCGTGCATCACTTCCCGCACATCGGCACCCGGCAGCCGTCAAAGCCACCGTGGATCCCCCGCTCCGCTCCACCCCGAATCGGCCGCCGCGACCACCGGCTTGCCCACGGCCCGAACCGCTGCCCAGTCCCGGGTGAGCCAACGCGCCACCCGCGACACCGGCCCGCCGAGGGCGGCCTGCGACCGTCACGGCGACAGCGGGCAACTCGTACGCGAGGTGGTCCTGGGCCGGGTTGTCTGAGCTGTGTCGAGAACGGCATGGCTGTTGCAAGCGGCTTTTGTGTCCACGGCATGCGCCGAAAGTACCGATTGCACCGGTCAAAGCGGTTGCTGGTGCCGAATTAGCGAACGTTTGCCCGTTGTGACGTGACGCGCGTTCGGATGCTGGCCCTGGCGGCGCGTTGCCGCCAGGCTGTCGGGGTGGCAGTACGGGTGGGTGTCCGCGAGATCGATGATGACGAGGGGCAGCGTCTGCTGCGGATCGTCCGCAGAGGTACTGGGTCGGTGGTGACCTGGCGGTGTGCGCAGATGGTGCTGCTGTCCGCGCAGGCATGCCGGGGCGAAGATTGCCGAGGTGACTTTCACCAGCGCGGACCGGGTCCGGGATGTGATCCACAACCGCAACGCCGACGGCTTACCACGCCGCCGAGAAGTCCCGCGTCGAGCACCTCTACGCGATCGCCGACGGCGAGGTCATACCCGACGACGCCGAGCCCGAAGTCATCTTCTGCCGGGACGAATTCGGCCCGCTCAACCTCCAGCCCACCCCGGGCGGCAGTGGGCCGAGCGCGGCGGACGGCACATGGACCCCGGCCGAGGCCCCGTCGGCGGGCGACGTACACCCGCCCGCACGGGGTCCGGCACGTGTTCGCAGCCTTGGACCTGGGCAAGGACAAGCTCTACGACCACATCAAGCCGATGAAGAACCGGACGAGGTTCCTGGAGTTCTGCCGCTGCCTGCGCAGCCTCTACCCGTCGCAGATCCGCATCGCGATCGCGCTCGACAAGTTCTTCCCGCACCTGACCACAAAAAAGGACTCCCGGGTCGGCGACTGGGCCGCAGCCAATAACGTCGAGCTCGCCTGTACCCCGACGAACAGCGGCGGAACAAGCACGCTGCTGACGAGCGTCTGCGCGAGGTCGTCAGCAGGGCGAACGTCGCCTGAGCCGCACAGGTTCAGACAGGCTCAAAGATCAGGGGCCTGCTCAGCGTGGAGCGCACCGGAGAGCACTCGATGCGTTCCACCACCGCGGGCCGGAACGTCTCGAGCGCCGGGTCCAGCACGAGCTCGTACCGGAACCGCGTCGCCGACTCCTCGCGTTCCAGGTGCACCCGCACGCTCACGTCAGCGTCGGTGACGCCCAGTTCGGCCAGTGCCATCCGTGCAGAGATGGTCATGCACGAGGCCAGCGACGCCTCCAGCAGTTCATGCGGGCGCATCCCCGTCGAACCGCCGACGCCTGCCTTGAGCGTGTCGGCGCGGCCTTCGTTGCTGCCCGCCCGGAACCTGACCTGCCAGGGCGTCGGAAGCCCCACAGCTTCGACCGCCATCGTCATCGCCTCCCCGCGGGTGACTGACTCACCGGCAACGTAGCGGGCCACTCACATCGCGAGAAGCATAATCCAGATAGTGAGAAGCTGTTGTCTTTCCGGGCTTGAGGACTGCGTTTCCGCTGGTCGGGCGTAGGGTCGGAGGTCCTGCGGGAGTAGTGGCCTGTCGTGCTGTCGCTCTCCGGGAGGTCGTGGATGCCATCGGTGGTTGGGCTGTTGGAACAGCGTGAGCTGGATGCTCGCCGTCGTATGGACGAACTGCGTGAGGAGGCCGACCGTATCCAGGCCGAGCTGGCCGCGGCCGAGAAGGAATGGCAGCAGTGGGCGATCGCCCGCAGGCGGGTCGATACGGTGCTGGCTCCGGACGGCGGCAGCCCCGTGGACACGGAGATCACCCCGGATCCGCAGGACGCGGACACGAAACCGGCGCCCCGGGGTGCGGTGAAGCCGAAGTCGCAGGTGCCCTTGTGGCGTGAGGGGCTGGCCTGGTCGGTGCTGTCGTTGGACTACCAGCGCATTCTCCAGGTCCGCGCTGACCGGCGACGTGCTGATGGTGACGGCCGCCGCGGACGCCGCGCAGGT
>CBFHCJ010000411.1:0-6377 GCA_965654005.1 uncultured Streptomyces sp.
GGGGGGCGCGGGGGGACGCTCACCCCCACCCCGCGTTGACACCCCCGACCCCCGTCTTCGGGGCCCCCCGGCCCCCGACCCACGGCGATGTCTCTTTGGTCGGTGTTTCTTCTGGTCGGCGTCGCTTCTGGTCGGCGTCGCTCAGCGGCCGTCGGTGACGGCGAGCTCGGTCCACCCCGCCGCAGCGTTCATCGACGGCGGCCACCGCCGTCTCGGCGGATCCTTGCTCACCGAGGGGTTAGCGCACCGCCATCGCGTCATCGTTCTTCGCACCGAGTTCCTCGGCGAGGGCGTCGGTGGACGCGGCGTCCTGCGCGTAGCCGAGGGCGACCCGGGCGCCCTGCGCCGAGAAGACCCGGGCCACCGCACCGCCGATGCCGCCTGAGGCACCCGTCACGAGGACGGTGCGCCCGTCGAGTCCGAAGTCCATGACTGAGTACTCCCGTCCCTGCGAGCGCTCTCGCTGGACTCGCCGACCAGTCGCAGGCCCGGCAGCTTGCGGACGCTGCTGTGCCCGCCGTCGCAGCCCACCAGCGAGGGAGCGCGGACGGTCTCCACACGGTCGTCGCCGTGCCGCAGCCGTACGGTGAGCCGTCCGCGTCCTGCTCCGGCGATTCCAGCCGCACTCCCCATTCGACCTCGCCGCCGAACTCGACCACCGCGTCGCGCAATACCCTTTCGGTAATCGCCTGGTCGACCATGACGGTCATCGGGAACCGGGTGGGAAGCTCCGAACAGTCGGCGGTGAGGGCGGCGAGCCTGCCGCCGTTTTGATGCAGGGTGAATTTCTGTATTCGGCGGCCTTGCGGAAGCAGCTCGGGGAGTATTCCCATCTGGTCGTAGATTTCCAGGGTCCTGGCATGTGTGGCGAGCGCCCGGCTCGTTCCCGCCGGCCCGGGCACCGCGTCCACGAGCCGGCCCGGGCACCGCGTCCACGATCCGTACGTCGACACCGCGACGCAGCAGCTCATGGGCCACGGTCACCCGCTCGGCCTGGCACCCTCCGGGCGGGGCGAGGCCGTGGCGTCCTGCGCTGGGTTCACCACCACGGGTGGGATCCCTCCGTAAGGGACGGGTTCCCCAGTGGCGGTCCGACCGGCCGAAATGGCCTCCCGAAACGCTTTGGTCCCGATACCACCGGGTGCTGTAACACCGATTCCGGTGATTGCGACTCTTCACTCCAATGACCTTCCCCGTGATATTCAGCACGCATTTAGGCCAGCCAAAAACATCGGCTGGCCCGAGGCGGCGGCCAGCGACCTGAAGGCACCTAGACGGAACCTGGAGGAAACCTAGAGGGCGGCTCACCCAGCGGAGAAGCACCTGGCTGCTCCTATCCTGGACACTGGCCCTTCACCGAGCGACGGAGCAGCATTCATGTACTTCACGGACCGCGGCATCGAGGAACTTGAGAAGCGGCGCGGCGAGGAGGAGATCACCTTCGAGTGGCTCGCCGGGCAGCTTCGAACGTTCGTCGATCTCAACCCTGACTTCGAAGTGCCGATGGAGCGGCTGGCGACCTGGCTGGCCCGGCTGGACGACGAGGACGACGAGTAACGCCCGTCGCCTGGCGCCCGTCGGCCCGGGGGCCGAAGCGGACATCGTCGTCGCGGCCGTCGGCTCGTCCGGACGTCAGTCGCGGGGGCGGAGCAGGTCGGGTACGAGGCCCAGCGCGCCGTGCGTCAGCAGGAGGGCGCCCGCCACGATCCAGCCGCCGCCGCGGTGGCGCAGTCCCCAGGCCGTGACCGGTAGGCCCGCCGCGACTTGGGCCAGGGCCAGGGCTCGGGCCTTCGGAGTGGCCCTCCATGGAAGCCGACGGCCGAGGCGCCTGGTGGTGCTCGTGTCGTGTGCCGTGCCGAGCGCCGCACGCCGGCCCGGCCAGTCGATCTCTTCGGCGTCGGGGCGGACGCGGGCCGCCGTGAGCAGGCGGGCGGCCGGTTCGCCGAGGGTCAGCCCCGGTGGCAGGGTGAGCCTCGCGCGCGCGAGGACGGCGAGCAGGCCGCGGAGGCGGGCCCGGGCGTCCGTGGCCGCCTCGGGTGCCGTCAGCCGCTCCAGCGCCTGCATGTCGTGGACGGGGTCGAGGCCGAGGCGGGCGGCGAAGGTGCGCATGGCCTCGTCCTCGCCGGCCGGGGTCCCGTCCGCCAGCCATACGTAGCCCACGGGGCGGCGGAAGCCGGCGGCGAGGGTGTAGCCGGCGCGGTCCGCGTCCCACCACAGGGCGAGCACGGGCCAGGGGGCGCCGACGGCGAGCGCCGCGGCCCAGCCGGAGACGACGCGGTCGAGGGGCTCGCCGCCGTCCCGCCAGGGCCGGCCCTCGGGAACCAGCGCGCTCCACGCCGGGCCCGCCCGGGTGAGCACCATCGGCTCGCGGAGCAGTTGGGCGGTGGGAGCGACGGAAGTGGGGTCCGCCCGGCACAGCAGCACGGCGCCGGGAGCGGGTCCGGGGGCGCGATCTTCCGTCGACATGGCCCCACGTTAGGCCGTTTCGTCAGCTTTTCTCCTCATGGGTTCCCCAGAACGGGTGTCTTGACTTTCGACGGCCGCGATATATCGTGAATTGACAGAAGACGCGATATGACGCGTCGGATGGGTCCGTCGCGAGTGCCGCGTCCGCAGCGGCCGAGGAGGTCAGCACCATGTCCGAGTGGTCCGTCGCAGAGCCGAGGAAACTCACCTTCGACGCCCCCGTGACGGCACTGCACGTGCGCATCGTCAACGGAACGGTGAACGTGGTGGGCACGGACGAGGGTTCCGCCCGCCTAGAGGTGTCGGACATCGAGGGACCACCCCTGACGGTGACACAGAAGGACGGCACCCTCACCGTGGCGTACGACGACCTGCCCTGGAAGAGCTTCCTCAAGTGGCTCGACCGGAAGGGCTGGCGGCGCAGTGCGGTGGTCTCCCTGACCGTCCCGGCGTCCACCCGCGTGGAGGTGGGCGTGATAGGGGCCAACGCCGTGGTCTCAGGGATCGACGCCGACTCGGAGGTCAAGAGCGTCACGGGTGAGACGACCCTGGTCGGCCTCTCGGGCACGGTCCGCGCCACGACGGTGTCGGGGAACGTGGAGGCCCAGGGTGTCACCGGCGAGCTGCGGCTCAACTCCGTCTCCGGCGACCTCACCGTCATCGAGGGCGCCTGCCCGTTCGTGAAGGCCGATTCGGTGAGCGGCTCGATCATCCTGGACCTCGACCCCACGAGCGGCCCCACCGACGCCCGCCTGACGAACGTCTCGGGCGAGATCGCGATCCGTCTCCCCCAGCCGGCGGACGCGGAGGTCGAGGCGAACACGGCGAGCGGCGCCGTGTCGAACGCCTTCGACGACCTGCGTGTGACCGGCCAGTGGGGCGCCAAGAAGATCACGGGCCGCCTGGGCGGGGGCAACGGCCGGCTGAAGGCCACCACGGTCTCCGGTTCCATCGCCCTGCTGCGCCGCCCGCCCGCGGAGGACGAGCCATGGGACGTGCCCGAACCGCGGGACGCAACCCCGGGCACGAGCAGCGACACCACCGTCCCGTCCGACCGTTCCCCCAGCGGCGCGACCGGCGGTCCGACCGAGCAGAAGGGGCTCTGACATGCCTCCCGTCTTCGCCCATGGCCGGCTGCGGCTCTATCTGCTGAAGCTGCTCGACGAGGCACCGCGCCACGGTTACGAGGTGATACGGCTGCTGGAGGAGCGCTTCCAGGGGTTGTACGCACCCTCGGCCGGCACCGTCTATCCGCGGCTGGCCAAGCTGGAGGCCGAGGGCCTGGTCACACACACCACCGAGGGCGGTCGCAAGGTGTACGCGATCACGGACGCGGGCCGCGCCGAACTGGCCGACCGTAGCGGTGAGCTGGCCGACCTGGAGCTGGAGATCCGTGAGTCCGTCGCGGAGTTGGCCGCCGAGATCCGGGCGGACGTCCGGGGCGCCGCGGGCGATCTGCGCCGCGAGATGCGGGCCGCGGTCTCCGAGGCGCGGCGGGGCGGCAAGGAACACGTGGGCGCGTACGAGGAGTTCGGCGACCAGTCCGAAAAGGAGGCGTGGCGCGTCGCCAAGGAGGAGATGCGCCGCGTCAAGCAGGAGTGGAAGGAGCAGGCCCGGCGCGCCAAGGACGAGAGCCGGCGGGCCAGGGAGGACGCCCAGCGGGCGCGCCGTCAGGCCAAGGAGGCGCAGGAGCGGGTCCGCGCCCAGGCGGAGGAGGAGCTGCAGCGCATAGCGCGGCGGGTGCAGGAGCAGGTGCAGGACCACTTCGCACGGGGTGACTGGCCTACGGGCGTCCGGGAGGGGCTGACCGAACTGGCCAAGGAGTTCGGTGAGTTCGGCAAGGACTTCGGCAAGGAGTTCGGAAAGGACCTCGGCTTCGAGCGCACGGGGACGGCGGAGGAGCCGGAGTACTCGGTGACCCGCGAGGACTTCCCCGGGGCGTACGAACCGTCCTGGGCGCACGAGGACTTCTCGGGCGACCCCGCCCGCGCCTTGGACCGGCTCCTGGACCGCTTCCGCGACGACATCCGCGACGCGGCCCGCGACCACGGCGTGACAGATGACCAACTCCGTGACGCCCGCAGCCACTTGTCCACGGCAGCGGCTCACATCGGGGCGACGCTGCGGGCGGGCAAGAGGTGAGCTCAGCCCTCTTTCCGGGTGCGCACCGCGCCCCCCGAAAGGGGCACCGGACCGTGTCTACATGCGGCTTCGCCGCCTGAGCGCGCCCAGCCACGAACTACCCGCAGATCACCGACAAGAGTTGACGTCCCGGTCAGGGGCGCGGGGAACTGTGCAAAACGGCAACTCCCAGCGGCAGCTCACAGGCACTGCCACAGGAAACGCCCTTCCCTCGCATCCGGTGAGGTGAAGGCGTAGCCCACGCCGGAGTCGCCGAAGTCGACGTGGAACGGCAGGCGGCCGGAGTCGAGCTGCACCAGCAGGCGCCAGCCGTCGCCGGGCGTCTCCTCGCCCTGGAGCCAGCGCGGTTCGATCCCGGGTCCGCCGAGGAACTGCCAGGCATGACCGTCCGGGTCGGTGCCGCCCTCCCGCGCCGGGCGCGGCAGATGGTCGGTGCCCGCCGTCGGTCCCTCCGCCTGGGCCCGTACGGTGACGAAGCCGGGGACGCGGCCGCCGGGCTGGACGAGGAGGGCGTTCTCGCCGCCCTCCGGGTCGTACGTCCCGTCTACGAACGCGTCCCTGTCGTCCCCCGCCATGAACAGACAACCCAAGGCACCACCCGCAAGGGTGAACTGCCCGAGGAACCGCATGGGTTCGCCGGTCCGGCGCGACAGGGGCCACTGCGGCTCCTCCAGCCACAAGGGCCGGCCGCCGAGCTTGGTCACGGCCTCCCGGACGGGCGCGGGCGCGGGGACGAACTCCACGGGCACGGGCTCGGCCGGGGCTGACGACGGGCTCTCGGGCACGGGATCTCCAGGGGAGCGGGAGGGACCGGGGTGACCAGCCCAGGGGTGCGCACCACCGGCCGAGCGACACGCCGCGTGGATCACCCGGCCTGCGCCTGTGCCCCGCCCCACAGCACGCGTTCCACGGCCGTGTACGTCACTCCGTGATCGGCGAGGACCTCGGCCGGGACGCCGGGGCGGGCGGTCAGGGCGAGGAGCAGATGCTCGTCGCCGATGTGCCGGTCACCGTGGGCCAGGGCGGTGCGCAGGGACCGGGTGAGGAGGTCCTTGGCGCCGCGGCTGAACGGGCGACGCCCGGACCGTCGCACGCCGCCGGCGCGGCCCGATGCCAACGCGCCCGCCCCGTGCGCCTCCTCGACCCGGGAGACGATCTGTGTGAGGTCGATGCCGAGCCCGGCGAGGGCGTCCGCGTCGGCACGGGAGAGGCCGCCTCGTCGTCGGGCCTCGGCCAGGTCCCGTTCGACCGCGTCGCGCCGTCCCCCCAGCCCGAGCGAGGCCAGGGCGAACGCGCCGCGGCTGCCCTCGCGGTCGAGGAGGGCGAGCAGCAGATGGGCCTCGTCGACGCGTTCCTCACCGCTCCGCGCGCAGTGCTCGACCGCGCCGGTGACCACCGCGCGGGCGTCCTTGGTGAACCGCTCGAACATCACTGCCTCCCATACTTCTTGTGCACGGCCTGCCTGCTGACTCCGAGTTCCGCTGCGATCTCCTGCCAGGACCAGCCCTGGTTGCGCGCGCTGCGCACCTGTACCGCCTCCAGCTGCTCCAGCAGCCTGCGCAGCGCGGCGACGGCGCGCAGCCCGATCCGTGGATCGCGGTCGCCGGCGCGCTCGGCGAGATCCGTTGCTTCGGTCATGATGTCAACTTAAGTTGACGCACCGCATAATGTCAACCCTGATTGACATGCGGACGGGGGGGGCCGGACGATTGGCGGCCCCCCGGGGGCGGGAACCCCCCCGCGGGGGGGGGTTGGGTGGGAGACGAACA
>CBFHCJ010000412.1:0-6374 GCA_965654005.1 uncultured Streptomyces sp.
CTGCCCATAGCACCCGCAGGTAATCATAGATTTCCGTCGCGGTGGCGACCGTCGTGGACCGGTCGGCTCGACGAGCCTGACCATCCGCTCGGGAGCTGTCGCCGTCTCACCCGGCGCACAGATCAACATCAGCCAGTCGATCCTCAACACCGCCGCGGCCACCGCGGCAGGCCTGACGACAGCCGCCGTTTGCGTCGTCACCGGGGCTTGTGCACCTCACGACGATGACAACCAGTCTTGTGCGGACCAGGGTCCGGTGAATCAACCGGACTACTACCCAACCGATGCTGCCCACGGCGCCCGGGCCACGGGCGCCGAGGTCTGCCTGACCAGCATCTCGAAGGGAAGCGCCGCGTCAGTGCAACCGCCCGGGTACCAGTGGGCGAAAACCTACGTTTCGGCACCCGGGTTTGGAGCGACACCGTCAAGCCGTGCTATCAATGCATGCCACCTCATAGCCAGCCAGCTTGGGGGATCCGGTTCCGACTCGGCGAACCTGGCCACGTGTGGGCGATCGACGAACCAGTATCGGGCTCTGCCATCCGACCCCGGCATGGCGGACAACATGTATGCCTTCGAGCAGGAGGTCAAGCAGGCGGTCCTAGACGGCGAGACCGTGCACTATCGGGTGATACCCGAGTATCGCGGCGGCAGGACGGTGCCCTACGCCTTCCTGATGCAGGCGCAGGGTGTCACTGCAAGCGGAGAGATCGGTATTGACCAGAGCGATCTGGTCCCCAACGAGGTGTATAGCCCGGTACAGGGTAGAAGCGTGAACATCGGAGAGGTAACGGAAAACGGCATTGACGTCCCCACCGGGGTTACACCGTAGGCTCCTTCGACGGAGGCTGGGCGCGTGCACCCGCGTGAATTGCGACGGAGAGGCAGCATATGCACAAGAACATCGGCTCGCTGATCGCCCTGATGCCGCCGCACGAGGGCGCCGGAGACCGTGTGGACTGGGATCGCTCGCGTGCGGTATGGGGCACCCGATTCCCTTCGGAATTCGTCGAATTCATGGCTGTTTACGGTGCGGGTTCCATCAGCGACGTGCTCTGGGTGACTCATCAGAACGAGGGCGGGCCGGGTGATGGCCCGTACAACGCTTGGTACACTCCTATGCAGGATTGGCTCATTGAAATGTCGGCGCCCTATCCGGCGTGGCCGGAGCCAGGGAGCTTGATATCCTGGGGCGGGGATGCAAACGAAAATACCTTCTTCTGGTCCACGCGCGGCAGCGATCCCGATCAGTGGCCCGTCGTAGTCTGGGAGGCCGGTGCGTTCGGGTCCGAGGCATTCATCGAGTTCGAGTGCGGAATGGTGGAATTCCTACTCCGCGTCCTGGGTGAGCCCAAGTCACGCCCCTTTGATGAGGGCTTCGTGGCTGGAATTAGCCGACCCCGATTTCTTCATGAGCGTGAGGAAGCACGCATCCGGGAACGCGGAATCAATCCTTGGCAAATGGAATAGCAGCTCTTCGAACACCTTCACGGCGGACCGGCCAGCTATACCTACGACGCCCTGGGCCGGGCGATCACCGCGGGCTCGACCGCACTCACCTACTCCGGCACCGACAACACGGTCGCCTCCGACGGCACCACCACCTACAGCCGCGACGCCCTGACCGGCGAGTCCGGCCCCACCGGCGCGACGCTGGCCTGGACGGACCTGCACGGCGACCTCATCGGCCAGTTCACCGCCACCGCCACCGCGCTGAGCGGCTCGGCGAGCTACGACCCGTGGGGCACCACCACCGCCTCCACGCTCACCGGAACGGTCGGCTACCAGAGCGAGTTCACCGACCCGTCCACCGGCAACGTCAACATGCACGCCCGCTGGTACAGCCCTGGCACCGGCAGCTTCGACTCGGCCGACACGGTCGACAACCCGGCCGTCGGGGAGAGCGCCAATGCCAACCCGTACGCGTACGGTGACGACGCGCCGCTTACCAACAGCGACCCGAGTGGGCACAACCCCTTGGCCCTGGTGGGGGTGATCGCCTACAAGACCTACCAGGACAACCACTGCCCGCTCACTCACGAGAGCGGTTCGTCCTCCGGCGCCACCCACTACAGCCACGTCAGCCACTACGTACTACACAGGGTCGTCCACGCCCCGTGATCGAGTGCGGGACCCGGGCCGTGCTCGCGGCCTGCTTCGGCCCCGAGAACGAGGTCGATGATCCCAGCGACGTCCAGACGGCGCAGGAAATGCGCGGACGCGGGCAGCGAGCCCAACCGCTTCTCCACCACAGAGGTGATCAGAAGCTCGGCGCGGGGACGGTGGACGGGAACGAGCCGGGCCGGTGAAAACGGGCACGCCATCTTCAACGCTCCAGCGCCCGTCCCGGACACAGCCCCGACACCGAACCACCTCAACGAGGCACTTGCGCAAGAGGGGCCTAGCCCCCGCGCTCCTCGCCGGCAGGCTGCGGCGCGGACGTCCCGCTCAACGCCGCGACCTCCGCCCGAAGCGCCCGTACCTCCTCCGCCAGCGCCTCGATCGCCGCCGTCTGACGCCGCTCCTCCACGTCGTCCTTCTCGAACCGCGCGATGAACCACGCGGCGATGTTCGCGGTCACCACACCCAGCAGCGCTATCCCGGAGAGCATCAGCCCCACCGCGATCATCCGCCCGAGCCCGGTGGTCGGCGCGTGATCCCCGTACCCCACGGTCGTCATCGTCGTGAACGACCACCACACCGCGTCGCCCAGCGTCCTGATGTTCCCTTTCGGCGACTCCCGCTCCACCGACAGCACGGCCAGTGACCCGAACATCAGCAGCCCGACCACCGACCCTGCGACATACGTCGTCAACTGGATCTGCGAGGCCATCCGCGCCCGGCGCCCCACGAGTATGAGCGTGGCCACCATCCGCAGCAGCCTGAGTGGTTGGAGGATCGGCAGGATCACCGCGCACAGGTCCAGCCAGTGCGTCCGCACGAACTCCCGGCGTCGCCCGCTGAGCGCGAGCCGCATCAGATAGTCGGCGGCGAACGCCGCCCACACCACCCACTCCACCACCGCGCACGCGGTCGTGAGCGAGCGCCTCGCATCACCGTCCACGATCGGCACGCCGTACGCGACGGCGAACGCGACCGCCAGCGCCAGGAGGGGCCGCTGGGTGTGGTGCTCCCAATGGACCTGCGCCGACTGCTCGTTCATGCCCGCATCGTAAAGAATGAGTAAGGGCGGCGGGGCCATACATCAGCCCCGCCGCCCTTCGATCGCTCAGGCCGAGAGCGGGGGAGTCACGCGTCGCCGCCCGCCGCCCCCGGGGCGGCCGCCGTCACGTCGAGCACCTGGTAGCGGTCGATCGCCTGCTTCAGCGCCGAGCGGTCGACCTTGCCCTCCTTGGCCAGCTCGGCGAGCACCGCGACCACGATCGACTGCGCGTCGATGTGGAAGAAGCGGCGGGCCGCACCGCGCGTGTCCGCGAAGCCGAAGCCGTCCGCGCCCAGGGACTGGTAGGTCCCCGGCACCCAGCGCGCGATCTGGTCCGGAACCGATCGCATCCAGTCGGACACGGCCACGAACGTACCCTCGGCACTGCCCAGCTTCCGCGTCACGTACGGGACGCGCTGCTCCTCCTCGGGGTGCAGCAGGTTGTGCTGCTCGCAGTCCACGGCCTCGCGCCGCAGCTCGTTCCAGGAGGTCGCCGACCAGACGTCGGCCCGTACGCTCCACTCCTCGGCGAGGATCCGCTGTGCCTCCAGCGCCCACGGCACGGAGACACCGGAGGCCATGATCTGTGCCGGAACGGTGCCCGACGTGCCCTCACTCAGCCGGTGGATGCCCTTGAGGATGCCCTCGACGTCCACGTTCGCCGGCTCGGCCGGCTGCTGGATCGGCTCGTTGTAGACGGTGAGGTAGTAGAAGACGTCCTCGCCGTGCGGGTGCTCGGCCGAGGAGCCGTACATCCGGCGCAGGCCGTCCTGCACGATGTGGGCGATCTCGTAGCCGTACGCCGGGTCGTACGCCACGCACCCCGGGTTCGTCGAGGCCAGCAGCTGTGAATGGCCGTCCGCGTGCTGCAGGCCCTCACCGGTCAGTGTCGTACGCCCGGCGGTCGCGCCCAGGACGAAACCGCGCGACAGTTGGTCGGCCATCTGCCAGAACTGGTCGCCGGTGCGCTGGAAACCGAACATCGAGTAGAAGACGTAGACGGGGATGAGCGGCTCGCCGTGCGTGGCGTAGGCGGAACCCGCCGCGATCAGCGACGCCGTACAGCCCGCCTCGGAGATGCCGTCGTGCAGCATCTGCCCGGTCGGCGACTCCTTGTACGCGAGCAGCAGGTCCCGGTCGACGGCCTCGTACTGCTGGCCGAGCGGGTTGTAGATCTTCGCGCTCGGGAAGAACGAGTCCATGCCGAAGGTGCGGTACTCGTCGGGCGCGATCAGCACGAACCGCCGGCCGATCTCCTTGTCCCGCATGAGGTCCTTCAGCAGTCGTACGAACGCCATCGTGGTGGCGATGGACTGCTGACCGGAGCCCTTCTTCACACCCGCGTACGCCTTGTCGTCCGGCAGCTGCAGCGGCTTCGAGCGCACCACGCGCGTCGGGACGTACCCGCCGTGCGACTTGCGCCGGTCGTGCATGTACTGGATCTCCTCCGAGTCCCGGCCCGGGTGGTAGTACGGCGGCGGGCCGGACTCCAGGTCCTTGTCGGAGATCGGCAGGTGCAGGCGGTCCCGGAAGTGCTTGAGGTCGGTGACCGTCAGCTTCTTCATCTGGTGCGTGGCGTTGCGGCCCTCGAAGTTCGGACCCAGCGTCCAGCCCTTGACGGTCTTGGCCAGGATCACCGTCGGCTGGCCCTTGTGCTCCACGGCCGCCTTGAACGCCGCGTAGATCTTGCGGTGGTCGTGACCGCCGCGGCCCAGGTGCAGGATCTGGTCGTCGGTCATGTTCTGGACCATCGCGCGCAGCCGGTGGTCGTCGCCGAAGAAGTGGTCGCGGATATAGCCGCCGGACTCCGTCGCGTACGTCTGGAACTGACCGTCCGGGGTGGTGTTCATCTTGTTGACGAGGATGCCGTCCCGGTCCTGCGCGAGCAGCGGGTCCCAGGTGCGGTCCCAGATCAGCTTGATCACGTTCCAGCCGGCGCCCCGGAAGACCGACTCCAGCTCCTGGATGATCTTGCCGTTGCCGCGCACCGGGCCGTCCAGGCGCTGCAGGTTGCAGTTGACGACGAAGGTCAGGTTGTCCAGGCCCTCGCGGGCGGCGATCGTCAGCTGGCCGAGCGACTCCGGCTCGTCCATCTCGCCGTCGCCGAGGAACGCCCACACGCGTGACTTGGAGGTGTCCGCGATGCCGCGCGCGTGCAGGTAGCGGTTCATCCGGGCCTGGTAGATCGCGCCGATCGGGCCGAGGCCCATGGAGACCGTCGGGAACTCCCAGAAGTCCGGCATCGAGCGTGGGTGCGGGTAGCTGGAGAGGCCGTACGGGGCCTTCGACTTCTCCTGGCGGAACCCGTCCAGGTGACGCTCGCTGAGCCGGTCGAGGAGGTACGCGCGCGCGTAGATGCCCGGCGAGGCGTGGCCCTGGAAGAAGACCTGGTCGCCGCCGTCGCCCTCGTCCTTGCCGCGGAAGAAGTGGTTGAAGCCCACGTCGTACAGCGACGCGGAGGAGGCGAAGGTGGCGATGTGGCCGCCCACCCCGATACCGGGCCGCTGGGCTCGGGAGACCATCACGGCGGCGTTCCACCGGGTGGCGTTCAGGATCTTGCGCTCGATCTCCTCGTTGCCGGGGAAGAACGGCTCGCTCTTGGTGGGGATGGTGTTGACGTAGTCCGTGCTGCGCATCTCGGGCACGGCCACGCGCTTCTCGCGGGCCCGCTCGATCAGGCGGAGCATCAGGTAGCGGGCCCGCTCACGGCCGCGCTGGTCCACGGCGGCGTCGAGCGAGTCGAGCCACTCCTGGGTTTCTTCGGGATCGAAGTCAGGAACCTGACTCGGAAGGCCGCCAATGATGATCGGATTGCGATCGGATCCGGAAGCCACGCTGTTCCTTACCTGTCAGAGGGCCACTTTTCCATGTGCCTGCACCGATCCCCATCGTGTACCTCGGGGAAGCGAAACGTCATCTCTACCGCGAGGTAACCACGACGGCAGACGGATCCTCACGGACGGCCCCGGCCCGAACGCAACGATACGCCCAGGCCCTGACGCCCTTGGAAAAGTCATTCGAGTCTCGTACCCGCAGAGGATTCCAGAATGCGCAAACCGGGCAGAACGGTGTGGTGTAGATCACCATTGGGCGCGATACGGTGCCTGCGGTTGCGGCGACACGGCCAGGATCGTCACCGTTTCGGCGGTCTGAACCGCCGGGTACTTGCGCGATCCGCCCCGCCCGTGTGGACTACGGCCAATGCTTCGCG
>CBFHCJ010000413.1:0-6374 GCA_965654005.1 uncultured Streptomyces sp.
CTACCTGGACTCGAACCAAGACTAACTGAACCAGAATCAGTCGTGCTGCCAATTACACCATAGGCCACTGGAACGCAAGCCCCTGAGGGGATCTTGTTCTAGTTTGCGCCTCCGGTTCCGGCCTTTCGGCCCGCTCCCCGGCGGCGCAGGAAGAACATTACCTGAAGGTGGACGGCGCTCCAAAACGGGTATCCGCCTGGAGGATCGCGGGAAGTTCGGCGAGGGAGGAGATCCGGTGCAGGCCGATGTCGCCGTCACCGCTGGTGAGAGCTGTGTCACGGCAGATCCAGACCGGCATCAGACCCGCCTCCGCGGCCCCTCGCCCGTCGATCTCCGGGTGGTCGCCGACGTACGCCACATGGTGGGTGTCGAGCCCCAGGGCGTCGCAGGCGGCCCGGAAGGCCCGGGCGTCCGGCTTTGAGAAGCCCAGCTCAGCGGCGCACAGGACGCTCTCGAAGCGGTCACGGACACCGAGGCTGCGGAGCTTGTGCTCCTGCACATGGATGCTGGAGTTGGACAGCACGGCGTGTCGGTGGCTGGCGGCCAGGGCGTCCAGGACGGGCAGCACGTCCGGAAAGAGGGCCCAGGCGGCCTCGTAGTGGTCCAGGTAGCGCCGGAACCAGGCGTCGGCCTCGTCGTCGGTCAGTTCCTCGCCCAGGAAGACCCGTACGCGGTCACGACGCTGCCCCTCGAAGGAGGTCTCCCCGGCCGCGTACCTGGCCCATTGCTGATCGGTGATCCCGCGCCACCGCACGAGGGCCCGCTCCACGCTCTCGTACCCGCCGAGCAGCTCCTCGGCCGCCAGGTGCGCGCGCATACCGGCACGGTCCGCGGTGGTGTAGTCGAAGAGGGTGTCGTCCACGTCCCACACGACAGCTGTGATCGCCATGACACCGACCGTACTGCCGGAAACGACAGGGGCGGCACATCCGGTCGGCAGTGCCGCCCCCTTCGAAGACCCGCAACGAAGAGTTCGTCAAGAGTGGCCGGGTGGATGCGATGCGGAACCTGGGAGGGAACTCGTCGTACCGAAGGACCGTCCGGTCGGACGGGAGCAAGGGTCTGCCGAGCGGCACGACACAGGGCGGCAGCCTCCATGGCTGCCGCCCTGCACAGCAAAGCAGCGGCTACGCCGCAAGCCTGGCCAGCGCCGCGTCGACGCGGGCCAGCGTCTTCTCCTTGCCCAGCACCTCCAGGGACTCGAAGAGCGGCAGGCCGACCGTGCGGCCGGTGACCGCGACGCGGACCGGGGCCTGGGCCTTGCCCAGCTTGAGGCCATGGGCCTCGCCGGCGGCGAGGACGGCCTCCTTCAGTGACTCGGGGGACGTCCAGTCGGCCGTCTCCAGCTTCTCGCGGGCCGTGCGAAGCATGGCGTCCGAACCCTCCTTCATCGCCTTCGTCCAGCTCGCCTCGTCGAACACCGGCTCCGGCAGGAACAGGAAGTCGACGTTCTCGGTGATCTCGGACAGGACCTTGAGGCGGGTCTGCGCGTGCGGCGCGATCGCCTGCCACTTCGCCTCGTCGAAGTCCTCGGGCGCCCACGGCGCGAACGGGGCCCTCAGCCAAGGCGCGCAGCGCTCCGTGAAGTCCTTCACATCGAGCAGTCGGATGTGGTCGGCGTTGATCGACTCGGCCTTCTTCAGGTCGAAGCGGGCCGGGTTGGGGTTCACGTCCGCGATCTCGAAGGCTGCGACCATCTCCTCCGTCGTGAAGATGTCGCGGTCCGCCGCGAGCGACCAGCCCAACAGGGAGAGGTAGTTGAGAAGGCCCTCCGGCAGGAAGCCGCGCTCGCGGTAGAGGTTCAGCGACGACTGCGGGTCACGCTTCGACAGCTTCTTGTTGCCCTCGCCCATCACGTACGGCAGGTGGCCGAACTGTGGCACGGACTTCGCGATACCCAGCTCGATCAGCGCCTTGTAGAGGGCGATCTGGCGGGGGGTGGAGGAGAGCAGGTCCTCGCCGCGCAGGACGTGGGTGATCTCCATCAGGGCGTCGTCGACCGGGTTCACGAGCGTGTACAGCGGTGCGCCGTTGGCGCGGACGATGCCGTAGTCCGGGACGTTCTCCGGCGTGAAGGACAGCTCGCCGCGGACCAGGTCCGTGAAGGTGATCGTCTCGTCGGGCATACGGAAGCGGACGATGGGCGTACGGCCCTCGGTCTCGTAGGCCGCCGCCTGCTCGGCGGTCAGGGCCCGGCAGTGGCCGTCGTACCCGGAGGGCTTGCCGGCGGCGCGGGCGGCGTCGCGGCGGGTGTCCAGCTCCTCCGTTGTGCAGTAGCAGTGGTAGGCGTAGCCGCCGTCCAGGAGCTTCTGGGCGACGTCCTTGTAGATGTCCATCCGCTGCGACTGGCGGTACGGCTCGTGGGGGCCGCCGATCTCGGGGCCCTCGTCCCAGTCGAAGCCCAGCCAGCGCAGCGAGTCCAGGAGCTGGACGTACGACTCCTCGGAGTCGCGGGCCGCGTCCGTGTCCTCGATGCGGAAGACGAACGTGCCGCCGGTATGGCGGGCGAACGCCCAGTTGAAAAGGGCGGTACGGACCAGGCCCACGTGGGGGTTGCCGGTCGGGGACGGACAGAAACGTACGCGGACGGATCCGTTAGCCACGCTTGATCACCTTGTTGGTGAGAGTGCCGATGCCTTCGATGGTGACGGCGACCTCGTCGCCGACGGTGAGCGGTCCGACGCCTGCCGGGGTGCCCGTGAGGATCACGTCGCCGGGGAGCAGCGTCATGGCCTCGGAGATGTTCACGATCAGATCCTCGATCGGGTGGACCATCTCGCTCGTACGGCCGAGCTGGCGTTGCTGCCCGTTGACCGTGAGCTGGATGGTGAGGTCGCTCGGGTCGAGGTCGGTCTCCACCCAGGGGCCGAGCGGGCAGGAGGTGTCGAAGCCCTTGGCCCGGGCCCACTGCTTCTCGCGCCGCTGGACGTCGCGCGCGGTGACGTCGTTGGCGCAGGTGTATCCGAGGATCACGTCCTTGACGCGCTCGCGTGGGACCTCGCGGCACATGCGTCCGATCACCACGGCCAGCTCGGCCTCGTGGTGCAGTTCCTGGGAGAAGGAGGGGTACGCGATCTCGTCGCCGGGGCCGATCACCGAGGTGGACGGCTTGAAGAAGGCGAACGGGGCGTCGGGGACCTCGTTGCCGAGCTCGCGCGCGTGCTCCGCGTAGTTGCGGCCGAAGGCCACGATCTTGTTGGGGAGCACCGGCGGCAGCAGCCTGACCTTGCTCAGTGGCACCTTCGTACCGGAGAGCTCGAAGTCCGCGAACGGGATGCCCTTGATGATGTCGAGGACGAGCTCGTCCGGCTCGTCGCCTTCGACCGCGCCGAAGGCGACGTTCCCGTCGATGGAGAACCTGGCGATGCGCACGGGATCCTTGCGCCCCTTAACTGAGCTGTGGCTGGAGTCTGACGCTCCAGGCTAACGCGGCAAGGGACCGGCGCCCGGCGTATGGCGGCGGGCGCCGCCGGGGCGTACGCGATCGGGCGGGTGAGCGACGTTTCGCGGCCCGCTTTGAGCAAGCGGCGCCCGATACGCGTACTACTCCGCGACGAAGGCCTGGACGGGGACCTCCATGAGGACGGTGCGCTTGGGATTGGCGGTCTGGGTGGGAAGGTCGACGGAGTGTTCCGGCGTCACCGGCGCCTGCAGCTCTTCGGCGTCGGCGAGATGCGCCAGCGTCGTCCGCTGCGGGTTGGCTATGGTGCGGAACATCATCGTGGTCTTCACTGTTGTCGTTGACCTCGTCGTTGTGGGCGCCGGGCGGGCCGCTCGGGCCGCCGTCGGGGCGCGGGTTGTCGGATTCGCCATCCCTGTAAAGCGTCAGGCTAAACATGCGATTCCCGGCCCAAGCCATGAAGAGGGCTTGATCACCGTGTGAGTTTACTCACTGACCGGCGGACAAAGGCCCCAATTCAGACCGTCAACTCGGCCCGACCAAACGGACATTCTTCATTTGAAGCCCGCATTCCACCCCCGATCATGGCGACTGGGACACCGTGCGCACCTCAACCTCTCGTAGACATAAGTCCGTTATGTACGAGATAACTTTCTACGTCACGTAACCCGACCCTCACAAGGTGTCACGGTAATCACAGGCTCACCCGTTGGCCTTGTTGGAGATCCGGCACTGTGCTGGAATTCCACGGACCGCCGCGGGATTCACACCGGCGCGCAGGGGGCGCAACTCAGCGCCGGACAGCGGCGGTGAGGGGGTGCCAGCGCCGGTCACTCACGACCACCCGGGGAGCGTGTTCAGGGCGCGCCCCGACAACGCCGACACCGTCCCGCCGCTCGCGCGGAGGGGCGCCTGGTCCAGAGGTTGCGACGCTAGTGCAGGGACGTTTCAAGAGGGATGGCAGCGCTTCGGCGGAGCCGGAGCCGCACGGCGGGACCGACCGCGGTTCCTCGCCCCAGCACGCCCAGAACCCGGGACCGGCACAGGCCACCGGCGGCCCAGAGCGCACCGGCGTGCCCGCGGCCGCCACTCCGCCCGCGCCGCCGAAGCCCCGCAGAAGCAGCACGGCCCCGCTGGACCCCGGCCCGCGCGTGGCCCTGCGTAACTGGCGCTTCTCAACGCGTCTGGTGTCGCTGCTCGCGCTCCCCGTCGTCGCGGCCACCTCGCTCGGCGCCCTTCGCATCAGCGACAACCTGGACCAGATCCAGCAGCTCGACAACATCAAGCTGCTGACGGACATGACGAGGCAGGCCACTCAGCTGGCCGAGGCGCTCCAGGAGGAGCGCGACGAGTCCGCCGGACCGCTCGCCCACGGCGCGACGGCGTCCGACTACACGGTCAAGGGCGTCCGCGACAAGACCGACCGCGCCAGGCAGAGTTTCCTGGAGGGGGCCCAGGAGGTGGACGACTCCGCCGCCAACGGCCAACTCTCCGGCGTCACCGAGAGCCTCACCGGCATCGCCGCCGAGCTGACCAACCTCAGCGCCATCCGAGCCAGCGCCTACAAGGACCCGGAGAACTCCACGCAGACGGTCGAGGCGTACCACCGTCTGATCACCGGACTGCTCGGCCTCTCCGAGGACATGGCGCAGGCCACCAGCAACCCGGAGATGATCTCGCGCACCCGCGCCCTGGCGGCCTTCTCCACCGCCAAGGAGTACGCGTCCGTGCAGCGCGCGGTCATCGCGGCGGCCCTGCCCCCGAACAACAGCACTTTCGGCAACCTCTCCGAGAACGACCGCCAGTACGCCCTCTCCGCCCTGGAGAGCCAGACCTCCGAGCTGGAGAGTTTCCGAAGCGTCTACGGCGATGGCGCCGAGGAGCTGACGAAGCCGATCGACCAGGCCAGCCCGACGATCGAGGCCGCCGACAAATACGCCGACCGAGTTCTGAAGAGCCCGGCCGGCATGAAGAGCCAGGACAAGCGCTCGTACAAGGACTGGATCGACGACGACTCGTCCAGGATCGAGCAGATGCAGAAGATCGAGGGCACGCTCCTCGAGCAGATGGATCAGAAGGCCCGCGAGCTGAAGAGCGCCTCCGAGAGCCAGGCGATCATCTCCGGTGCGCTGATCCTGCTCGTCCTCGGCGTCTCCCTCGTCGGTGCCTTCGTCGTCGCCCGATCCATGATCCGCTCGCTGCGCAGGCTGCAGGAGACCGCGACCAAGGTCGCCCAGGACCGTCTGCCCGAGCTGGTCAAGCAGCTGTCCGAGTCCGACCCGCAGGACGTCGACACGTCCGTGGAGTCGGTCGGTGTGCACTCCCGGGACGAGATCGGCCAGGTGGCCGCGGCCTTCGACGACGTGCACCGCGAGGCGGTCCGTCTCGCCGCCGAGCAGGCCCTGCTGCGGGGCAACGTCAACGCGATGTTCACCAACCTCTCGCGTCGCTCCCAGGGTCTTATCCAGCGGCAGCTGTCGCTGATCTCCGAGCTGGAGTCCCGTGAGGCCGACCCGGACCAGCTGTCCTCGCTGTTCAAGCTCGACCACCTCGCGACGCGTATGCGCCGTAACGGTGAGAACCTCCTCGTCCTCGCCGGTGAGGAGCCCGGCCGCCGCTGGACCCGTCCGGTCCCGCTGGTCGACGTGCTCCGCGCCGCCGCGTCCGAGGTGGAGCAGTACGAGCGCATCGAGCTGGCCGCGGTCCCGGCCACCGAGGTCGCCGGCCGGGTCGTCAACGACCTCGTGCACCTGCTCGCCGAGCTGCTGGAGAACGCCACCTCGTTCTCCTCGCCGCAGACCAAGGTCAAGGTCACCGGTCACGCGCTGCCGGACGGCCGCGTGCTGATCGAGATCCACGACACCGGTATCGGTCTGTCCCCCGAGGACCTGGCCGCGATCAACGAGCGGCTCGCGTCGCCGCCCACCGTGGACGTCTCGGTCTCCCGCCGCATGGGCCTCTTCGTGGTCGGTCG
>CBFHCJ010000414.1:0-6368 GCA_965654005.1 uncultured Streptomyces sp.
CACGCTCGCCGCCGCGGCCACGCATCGCGTCCGGCTCGGCACGAGCGTGCTGGTTGCGCCCCTGCACGGGCCCTTCCAGCTCGCCAAGGCGCTCGCCTCGCTGGACGCGGCCAGCGGCGGCCGGGTCGTGGCGGGCCTGGGCACGGGCTGGTCCCTCGACGAGTACGCGGCGGCCTCGGTCCGCCCGTTCGAGGAGCGCGGCAAGGTCCTGGACGAGGTGATCGACGTCTGCCGCGCGGTCTGGGGCCCGGACCCGGTCTCGTATGAGGGCAGCCTCACGAAGATCTCCTCGGCAGTGGTCGCTCCGAAGCCCGCCCGGCCGATCCCGATCCTGCTGGCCGCGAGCAACAGGACGGCCCAGCGGCGGCTCGTCGACAAGGCCGACGGCTGGATGCCGGTGGGCCTGGGCGCCGACCAGGTGGCGGCGCAGTGGCGCCGGCTGCAGGACCTGGCCGCCGAGCGGGGGCGCACCAAGCCCCTGCAGACCGTGATGCGCGTCAACGCCGCGTACACGGCGAAGGCGTACGACGGCCCGGACCGCGGTCCCTTCCAGGGGAGCGTCGACCAGATCGTGGAGGACCTGGTGGCCCACGCCGAGGTCGGCCTCGACGAGATCTTCATCGATGTGCAGGGCTCGGCACGGGACGCCGAGGAGCTGAAGGACCTGGCCGCGGAACTGTACACGGCGGCGCGGACGGCCGGGATCTGACCGGCACACACGACGAGGCGCCCGAGGCCAGACCGGCACACCCCGGCCAGGCGCCCAGGGCCCGACCGGCACCCCACGGTCGGCCGCCCGGGCTGCTCCCGATTTCCGTCCGGACACGCCTGCGGCCCCTGTCGCCCGCCGAAGGGCACAACAGGGGCCGCAGTACAGGAAGGACGTCGACTCAGCTCCAGCTGGCGTGCAACGGCTTGCCCTCCGCGTAGCCCGCAGCGCTCTGGATGCCGACGACGGCCCGCTCGGCGAACTCCTCCAGCGAGCCCGCGCCCGCGTAGGTGCAGGAGGAACGGACACCCGCGATGATCGAGTCGATCAGGTCCTCGACGCCAGGGCGGGCCGGGTCGAGGAACATGCGGGAGGTCGAGATGCCCTCCTCGAACAGGGCCTTGCGGGCGCGGTCGTACGCCGCCTCCTCCGACGTACGGTTGCGCACCGCGCGTGCCGACGCCATGCCGAACGACTCCTTGTAGAGGCGGCCGCCCGCGTCCTGCTGCAGGTCACCCGGGGACTCGTACGTGCCCGCGAACCAGGAGCCGATCATCACGTTGGACGCGCCCGCGGCCAGCGCCATCGCCACGTCCCGCGGGTGGCGGACACCGCCGTCGGCCCACACGTGCTTGCCGTACTTCTTCGCCTCGGCCGAGCACTCCAGGACCGCCGAGAACTGCGGGCGGCCGACGCCCGTCATCATGCGCGTGGTGCACATGGCGCCGGGGCCCACGCCGACCTTGACGATGTCCGCGCCCGCCTCGATCAGGTCGCGGACGCCCTCCGCGGCGACGATGTTGCCCGCCGCGATCGGCACCTGCGGGTCCAGCGTGCGCACGGTTCTGATGGCGGCGATCATCGACTCCTGGTGGCCGTGCGCGGTGTCGACGACGAGCGTGTCGACGCCCGCGTCGAGCAGTTGCTTGGCCTTGCCCGCGACATCGCCGTTGATGCCGACGGCGGCGGCGATGCGCAGCTTGCCGTTCGCGTCGGTGGCCGGCGTGTAGAGCGTGGCGCGCAGGGCGCCCTTGCGGGTGAGGATGCCGGCGAGCTTGCCGTCCTTGTCCACGGCGGGCGCGTAGCGGCGGTTGGCACCGTCGAGGACGTTGAAGGCCTCGCGGGGATCGATCTCGGCGTCGAGCAGCAGCAGGTCCTTCGACATGACCACTTCGAGCTGGGTGAAGCGGTCCACGCCGGAGAGGTCGGCGTCGGTGACCACACCGATCGGCCGGTGCCCCTCGTCCACGACCACACCCGCGTTGTGGGCGCGCTTGGGCAGCAGCGCGAGCGCGTCGGCGACCGTCTGGTGGGGTGCCAGCACGATCGGGGTGTCCAGCACCAGATGACGGCCCTTGACCCAGGAGATGACCTCGGTGACCACGTCGATCGGGATGTCCTGCGGTATGACGACCAGTCCGCCGCGACGGGCCACCGTCTCCGCCATGCGGCGGCCGGCGATCGCGGTCATGTTGGCGACGACCAGCGGGATGGTGGTGCCCGAGCCGTCCCGGGAGGCGAGGTCCACGCCCTGGCGCGAGCCGACCGCGGAGCGGCTCGGCACCATGAAGACGTCGTCGTAGGTCAGATCGTAGGCGGGCTGGATGTCATTGAGGAAACGCACGTGCTGCACATCCCAGTCGATCAGAGGTGGCCCCGGACAGGACAGCCAGGGGAAGAGCACGTACTTCATTCTCCCATGACGGCGGGTACGGAGTCCCTGGACAGATCATCCAGGCAGGTCAGAGAGCCCTTCGTAGGATCCTCCGAGCATGAGGGCCACGGAGAGGGCCACGGCGAGCGCCGACGTCCGGTCCACCGCCTCGGCGAACACCTCGCGGGCGACCTCCCACTCGTCGGGCCGCGCCTTCGCGTACGGCTGCCGGCCCGGACCACGAGCAGCAGGCCCTTCTCGACGCCGTCGGCGGGCCAGACGCTCCCGTTTCACAGTGATCGGTGGCTGCGCGGGGCATCGGAAGATCCGGGCCGACTCCAGGGGCTTTCCGCCCCCGGAGTGGCCCGGACCCGCCCATTGCCCGGCGGACTCAGTGCCCGTCCGGGTCCGCGCGGTTCAGGGCAGGCTTCGGGGTCGAGCCCGCCGTCATCAGGTAGTCCGCCGCCGACGTGTCCGTCACCAGGCTGGTGACCAGGCCGGACCGGAGTACGGCGTCGATCGCGGCCGCCTTCCGCTGCCCGCCCGCGATCGCGACGACCTCGGGGATACGACGCAGCTGGTCCGCCTTCACGGTGATGCAACGCTCCCCGAGGTCCCGGCCGACCCGGCGGCCCTCTGTGTCGAAGAGGTGCGCGGACATCTCGGCGGCGACACCGAGGGACGCGTAGTGGGCGCGCTCCTCGTCGCTGAGCATGTCGTGCACCGTCGAGATACCTGGCTCCCAGGAGCCGATCGAGACGCAGGCGACCGTGACCTTGTCGAAGTACTCGAAGGCACTGGCGATCCCCGTCTGGTTGCGCAGCGCCGCCGCGGTCGCCGCGTCCGGCAGCAGCATCGGCGCGTAGATGGGGTGGGCGTCTCCGCCCGACACCTGCGCGGCACGGCGGACGGCCTCCACAGAGCCGCGCTCGGCGGTCCCGGCGTCGTACACGCCCGTCAGCTGCACCACCGTGCACGGCGGCAGCCGGTCCAGAGCGGCCGCCATATGGATGGTGGACCGGCCCCAGGCCAGACCCAGCACATCGCCCTCCGTCACCAGCTCGCCGAGCAGGTCGGCGGCCACCTCACCGAGGTTCTCCGGGTCGGGCGACTCCTCGGCGTCGGCCGGGGACTCGACCACGACGGCGTGCCTGAGGCCGTACCGGGCGCGCAGCGCGTCGGAGCGCTCGGCGTCCAGCTCGGCCGGCACACGGATCTCGATACGGACGAGATCCCGTTCTAGGGCGGTCTCCAGGACCCGGGCCACCTTGAAGCGGCTGACGCCGAACTCCTCCGCGATCTGGATCTTGGACTTGCCCTCGAGGTAGAAGCGGCGGGCCATGGCCGCCGCCTGCACCAGCTCAGCGGGTCCCATCCGCATGGCTGACCGGCCCGCCGACATACCCGACACGGCCATCTCCTCACTGCTGTTCACACTCTGCATTCGCCGTTCATCCTTGCAGATCCGGCGTGCTTGATCAGCCCGGACGGTCGGCGTTCAGGTTTTGTTGGCTCAGTCGTCGCAGGCCCATGACGAGCGGGCGGTCGCCCGCTCCGCCTGGGTGCGCAATGCACGTACCGCAGCGGCCGGGTCGGCCGCCCCGTACACCGCCGAACCGGCCACGAAGACGTCCGCCCCCGCCTCCGCGCAGCGCTCGATGGTGGAGGCCGAGACACCGCCGTCGACCTGCAGCCACAGCTCGAGGCCGTGCTTGCTGATCAGTTCACGGGTGCGGCGGATCTTCGGGAGCATGATGTCGAGGAACGCCTGGCCGCCGAAGCCGGGCTCGACCGTCATGATCAGCAGCATGTCCAGCTCGGGCAGCAGGTCCTCGTACGGTTCGATGGGCGTCGCGGGCTTGAGGGCCATGGAGGCCCGGGCGCCCTTGGCCCGGATCTCGCGGGCGAGGCGCACGGGCGCGGCGGCCGCCTCGGCGTGGAAGGTGACGGACGAGGCTCCCGCTTCGACGTACTGGGGCGCCCACCGATCGGCGTCCTCGATCATCAGGTGGCAGTCCAGCGGAGTGTCCGTCGCCCGCGCCAGGGACTCTACGACCGGCACGCCGAGCGTGAGGTTCGGGACGAAATGGTTGTCCATGACGTCGACATGGAGCCAGTCGGCCCCTTCGACCGCCCTCGCCTCCTCGGCGAGGCGGGCGAAGTCGGCGGACAGGATGCTGGGATTGATCTGCACGGCCATGACCCAAGCGTGCCATGCCCGAGGCCGCTTGCTCGCGCCGGTACCGGCCGCAGCCCGTCGCCCGGCGTCGACGGGCCCGGCTGTGGCCCGTCCGGCGGTGGCCGTGACCTGCGGTGAGACCGACACTCGCCATGTGCGGCGATGCGCGTGTCCATGACGGATGAGGAGGACGCTCCGTGCGCTCGGGACTCGGCGGCGCGCCTGCGAAGCCCCGCCACCTTGCTGGCTTCCGCCGGCTCCACCCGGTCGGCACCCCCGCTGCGGCAGGTCACGGCGGAGGGGACCGCCGGCTTGCCATTACCCCTCGGACGCGGTGGCTTCCGCCGGCTCCACCCCGGTCGTCGCACCACCGCTGCGGCAGATCACGATCACGCGAACCTCAGCCCGTCCTGCGCATCAGCGCCAGGTACATCGCGTCCGTCCCGTGCACATGCGGCCACAGCTGCACGTCGGGGCCGTCACCGAGCGCCGGAACGTCGGGCAGGAGCGGCCGGGCGTCGATGAGTTCGGTGTTGCGGTGCTCCTTGAGCACGTCGTCGACCACGGCGCGGGTCTCGGCCAGGTGCGGCGAACAGGTGGCGTAGCCGACGATGCCTCCGACGCGTACGGACTCCAGGGCCGTCGACAGCAGGGCGCGCTGCAGCGGTGCGAACCCGTCGAGGTCCTCGGGCCGGCGCCGCCAGCGAGCCTCGGGCCGACGGCGCAGAGCGCCGAGTCCGGTGCAGGGCACGTCCATCAGGACGCGGTCGAAGGCGCCGGGCCGCCATGGCGGCCGGGTCCCGTCGGCGGCGATGACCTGGTACGGACCGGGATTGCCGGCGAGCGCCTTCGCCACCAGACCGGCCCGGTGCGGCTGCTTCTCGGAGGCGAGCAGAACCGCCCCGCGCTCGGCGGCCAGCGCCGCGAGCAGGGCGGCCTTGCCACCAGGCCCGGCGCACCCGTCCAGCCAGGCCTTGTCGGGCCCGTCGAGCGGCGCGTTCGCGAGGGCGAGCGCGACGAGCTGGCTGCCTTCGTCCTGGACGCCCGCACGGCCTTCCCGTACGGCCTCGACGGCACCGGGCTCGCCGCCCTCGGCGAGCCGCACCGCGTACGGCGACCAGCGTCCGGGCACCGCGGCCTCCTCACGCAGGAGTTCCTCGGTGGTGGCGCGGCCGGGCCGGGCGACGAGGGTGACCTCGGGCCGTTCGTTGTCGGCTTCGAGGAGGTCCTCGATCCCGGCGCGCCCGCCGCCGAGGGAGTCCCACAGTGCGGAGACGACCCAGCGGGGGTGCGAGTGCACAACGGCGAGGTGGTCCTCGGGGTCCTCTTCGTAGGGCGGCGCGACCCGCTCCACCCAGCCGTCGAGGTCGTACTGGGCGACCTTGCGCAGCACGGCGTTGACGAACTTGGCGCGTCCGTCGCCGAGCACGACGCGGGCGAGCTCGACGGTCGCGGAGACGGCGGCATGGGTCGGAATCCGCGTCCCCAGCAGCTGATGGGCGCCGAGACTCAGCACGTCCAGCACGGGCGGATCGACATCGCGCAGCGGCCGGTCGACACAGGCCGCGATGATGGCGTCGTACGTCCCCTGCCGACGCAGTGTCCCGTACACCAGCTCGGTGGCGAGCGCCGCGTCCCTCCCGTCGAAGTCGCCCTTCTCGCGTGCCTTGCGCAACAGCGGCGGCAGCACGAGGTTCGCGTACGCGTCGCGCTCGTCGACGGCCCGCAGAGCGTCGAAGGCGAGGATGCGGACGGGGTCCTTCTTGGGCCGACGGTAGGGCTTGCCGGGCTTGCGGGGACGACGGGACTGGTCGCTCACGAAAAAG